>CANQNM010000007.1 GCA_947625265.1 uncultured Clostridia bacterium | reverse complement strand
GAATTCCGCACAGTCCCCGGCCTGCGCTGCCTCTGGCCAAACGAAACAGCAATGTTTCCAACTGATCCTCTCCGTTGTGCGCCACGGCGATAAACATAAGTCCGCGCTCTTTCCTGATTCGCTCCAGCGCCTCGTAGCGCAGCATCCGCGCGCCCTCTTCAAAACCCACCTTTTTTTGTGTGCAAAAAGCCGCGGCGTCCCTTTTTTCTACCGTCAGAGGAATCTCCAACCGCCCGCAGAGTTCTCTGCAAAATGCCTCGTCCCGATCCGCTTCCTGGCCGCGGAACATGTGGTTCAGATGAAAAGCCTCCACCCGCGTCCCCTCTTTTTTCCTCTTTTCGGCAAACAGCAGTAAAAGCGCCGTGGAATCCGCTCCGCCCGACAGCGCTACCAGCACCGAGGAACAAGCCTCCTGTCCCACACACCGTGCCAACGCGTTTTCAAATTTTAAAAAAACGGCGCTGTGTTCTCCTTCGTCCATAGATCTCTTCGCTTTTTCTTTTTCGTTTCTCTTTTCTTCCGTTCATGCGCCCGCAGTTTTTCGATGCTTAAACGCCTCCTTCGGCAGGGCGCCGGACTTCCCGATTCTTCCTTACACCGTTTCCCCGTTTTCCTCAAGATCCGTAAACTTTGTATACTGTCCGAACCATCCCAGTTCCACTTTCCCGGTGGTTCCGTGGCGATTCTTCGCGATGATGACTTCCGCTTTGCTGACTCCGTCTGTCTGTGTGTTATAGTACTCGTCCCTGTATAGGAACATCACCACGTCGGCGTCCTGCTCGATGGCTCCCGAATCCCGCAGGTCCGACAGCATCGGACGCTTGTCGTTCCGGCTTTCCGGACCCCTTGAAAGCTGCGCGCAGCAGATCACCGGAACACCCAATTCCTTTGCCAACAATTTCAGGTTTCTTGAAATATCGGCCACCTCCTGCACTCTGTTGTCGATTTTTCTATCCGCCTGCATCAATTGCAGGTAGTCCACCACCACCAGGCCCAAATTTTTTACCCTGCGCAGTTTGGCCTTCATTCCCGTCACGTTGATTCCTGAAGTGTCGTCGATATAAATGTCACAGGAAGAGAGATAGGAGGACGCTCCTGCCAGTTTGTTCCACTGTTCGGGCGTCAGATTTCCCGAACGCAGAGCGAAACTGTCCACCAGCGCTTCGCTCGAAAGCATTCTCGTGACCAACTGCGTGTTGGACATTTCAAGCGAAAAAACGCAGACCGCTTTCCCGGTGCTATGCGCAATGTTTGTGGCGAGATTCAGCGCGAAGGAGGTTTTTCCCATACCGGGTCTGGCCCCCACCAAAACAAGATCCCCTTTGCCCAGACCCACCAAAACCCTGTCCAACTTTCCGTAGCCCGTGGGACAGCCGACTTTTCCTCTGTTTTTGACCAGTTCGTCAATCTGCGCGTAGGTTTCGATGAGCACATCCCGGATGTGCACAAAATCCCCTGACATATTTTTATCCGAAAGAGCGGAGATTTTGGATTCAGCAGCGCTTAGAACATCCCTGGCGTCGTCATGTTCCTCAAAGGCCATCTCCGAAATCTCATTGCTGACTTCAATAAGTTGTCTTAGCAGGCTTTTGTTGCGCACAATACCCGCGTAATCTAAAATATTTGACGCGGTGGGAACGGCCTCCGCCAGAATTTTCACATAGGCCACCGTCCGTTCGCGATCTTTTAACCCTTCCCCCACCAGAACGTCAATGAGCGTAACCGGATCAATTTGCCTGCTTTCAAGAAAAAGTTTCTGCATGGCAAGGTAGATATCCCTGTGCTCTTCCAGATAAAAATCGGTGTGCGCAATCACCCCCGCAATCTTCGTGAAACTTTCAGGGTCGATCATGATGGAGCCAAGAACCGACTGCTCCGCCTCCAGACTGAAAGGCATCCTGCGCGTCTGTCCGAATTCGAATTCCTCCATTGCCTTGAATTCCTCTCCCTTTGATTTGAACTTCCCATCCAACCTGTGGCAATTCGAATATGCACCCAAGCCGTTTTAGGTTTTCCGCGCTTTCGAATGCCAACCGCCGCCCCGCCAACATGAGAGCGCTACCGGGCGACCACCTGTAGATTCAGTTTCGCCTGTATGCCCGGATAAACCCTGACGGTCAATTGGTGCTCCCCGCAGGTCTTGATGTTCTCCGATTCGATCTTCCTTTTGTCGATCTCAATTCCGTGATCTTTTTTCAGTTGATCCGCCACATCCTTGGACGTCACCGAACCGTAAACCTTTCCGTCCGCGCCCGACTGCACCGTCACCGTCACCACAAGACCGCTCAGCCTTTCAGCAAGCGCTGCCGCCTCTTTTCTTTCGCATTCTTCCCTATACTTCTTCGCCGCTTCCCGGTTCTTCAGATCGTTTATAGCCCCCGCATCGGCCTCTTTGGCCAATTTACGGGGAAGCAGGTAGTTTCTGGCGTACCCGTCGGAAACATCCACCAATTCGCCCTTTTTGCCCTGTGCTTTCACATCCTGCAACAAAATGACTTTCATACTCCCGTTCCTCTCTTCCCGTTCTCTTGTTCTTTTTTTACTTACCTTTTTAGAGTTTCGCGTCCCGTTTTGCGTGGGGTCAAAAACCCGCACGCCCTCTTTGGCCTTTCCGTGTTTTGACCGTCTTGACGTTTCGGGGTTTTGACGTGCTGCGGCAACGGTTTATGTTCAACATTCGACAGCCAATACCGGCAATCCAAACTTCCGCCGACCGATTCCCTGCCTCCTGCTGTCACTGCCTTTATTCAATCGCCGATTCCGTCAGTTCCTGTTCGTAGAGATCAATGGACTTCTTCAGTTTGGTCAGCACGTCCGTAAGCATTGCCGATTTGATCTCTGCGGCGGCAGCGTCGAACCTTCCTCCGCCGCCGATTCTCTCCAAAATCAACTGTACGTTGATTTTTCCGGAAGATCTGCCCGAAATGCGCACCGCATCCCCGATCACACAGATGGCGAAAGACGCGCCCACGCCCTCCACCGACAGCAATTTATCGGCAACTTTGGCGGCCGCAATACGGTTGGCGGGATCGTCGTCGCTGTTTTCGTTGACCGAAATGGCGTACTTCTCCCTGTATACCGTCACCTTGGCGCCGAACCCGGCCTCCCTGCGATAGTCGTCAAAGTCGGTAACGAAAAGCTGCTGAACGTCTCCCGGATCGGCTCCTTCACCCTTCAGGTACTGGGCTGCTCCGAAGGTTTTGGTGCCCGTGTTGATCTCATATTTTTTGGTGTCCAGCACAATGCCCGCGAGCATGAGATCCGCTTCCTCCTTGCACAAACTCCCCGCGGGGATGCTTTGTTCCAACATGTCCGCCACCAATTCGCAGGCGGATGACGCAGAGGGCTCAATGTACGTGATTTTGGGCGGTACCGCAAATTCCCCGGTTTTCCTGTGGTGATCAATGCAGACGATCTTTGAAGCGTTTTTCGCCAATTCCGCCGATTCAAACTGATCGGGATTGTTCACGTCGGCGATAATCAGCAGCGTTTCGGATCTGAGACGGTCCTGTGCCGTTGCGGCGTCCACAAAGGTATCGCTGTCAATACCAGGAATCGCCCTTGCTTTCTCGAAGCATTTCTGAAGATTCGGATCACGGAGATTGCTGACAATGTTGTACTCCACACCGCACATGGCGCAAAGGTGCGCCAATCCGATACAGGCGCCAAACGCGTCGAAATCCGCGTATCGGTGTGCCATGATCAGAACGTTGTCGGAGGAACAGATCATGTCGGTAAGTTCGGTCGCCACGACTCTCGCTCTGATTTTTGTTTTCTTCTGAACCGTCTTGGTTTTCCCCCCGTACACGGCGATCTCTTTTTCAAATCTGACCACCGCCTGATCTCCTCCCCGCTGAAGCGCCGTCTCAAGAGCGCTCACTGAAGCGGCGGAACGCTCCTCCATATCTCCAGGCACCTCGCCAATACCTATGGAAACCGTGACGGGGATGTTGTTTTCACCGACTTTCACTTCGCGAATACGGTCAAGAATTTCAAATTTATTTTCCACCATCCGCTGAAGAACCGAGGCGTGGAATACGAAAAGATACCTGTCTCTGTCGTATTCCCGGATGATTCCTTTGTTCTCCTTGGCCCATGTCTGCATCACCTCATCAATCCGGGAGGCAACCGTTCGGTAGTTTCCTTCGGCAAAGCGCAGGATCTCGTCCAAATTGTCGATCACCACATACGCAATCAGCGGGGCATCCGCCTTATACTTCTCCTGCCATTTGATCAATTCGGTGGTGTCCTGCCAGACAGTGATGCACACTTCCTCCTCCCCCACGAGAACCTTATATCCTCGCACCTCAAACTGCTTCCCACCGAGTTTAACCTCTACGCCGTTCCTGAAGCGCTCCTCATGGCAGAGCAGGAAAGGCTGGGCTGAGAAATACAGCGAGGTATTCTGTCCGGACATGTCCTTGTTGCCGCACAGTCTGTAAAAAGCGCGGTTGATCCATCGGATTTCCCCGTTTTCAGCGCATATCAGCACCGGTTGATCGAGGTTGGTCAAAAGGGCGAAAGTGGGATCGGTGGCTTCCGCCGCATACCCCCCGTCTTTAAAACGGTCGCTGAGCAGATATACCGCCATTGTGCCCAACAACAGCAGACAAACGTAAAGGATAAGCATGAACAGGACGCTTTCCAGTTTGTTTTGCGTGTCTCCCAAAGCAAAATAAACAAGCAGTGTGAGTGCCGCCGCGCCGATGGACGTGACGGTAAGGGGGGTAAACAGTTTCTTCAGTTTCCGGAAGAAAATTTTCATGTGCCGAACTCCTTTCTTTTACGGGAAACGCCACAAAAGGCAAAAACAATAGAAAACGCAGCCGGTGCGAACAATCTACAACCTGTGACCGCGCGAAAACGCACGGAAAACACACAGGCAATCAGCCAACAAAGTTGAGAAACGGCAAAAAGCACGCAGGCGACCGTTTTGAACGTTCGGAACTCTCGCCTTTATCTTACCTTGAATCTTCCCTTTGCATCTTCATGATTTTTTGCTTTTCTACCGTCCGTTTTCGGGCGGAGGGGCGATGCGCGCAAAGAATTTCTCCGCAAAAGAAGCGTACGCTCCGATCATGGAGAGCATCAAAAGCGGATTAAAAATAAAGAAAACCAAAAACAGGAGCGCCGTGATTTTGTGCGCCGCAATCATCTTCCATTTTACTTTTGAAAGGGTTCTGACGCCCAGCGCCATCATCAAAGGCATGTAGACGATCATCAGATTGAGAAAGATCACCGCGAGCGCACCGCCCACGCCCAGCGGAAGAAAAAACGCCACAAAAACGCTGGAAATCACAAAAACACCTACTCCGAAAAGCGAAGACGTCAACCGCCATTCGATCTTTTCACCGTACGCGCGGTGCATCAGCCCCAGAAGACCCGCCGAAAAATATCCGGCGATATTGCACGCGGCGACCGCAAGGCCGGGCAACAGCAGCAGAACCACCATGCAAAGATTTTCAGCAGCCGACAGATACAGTTCTCTTACAGCCTCATTGGTAGTTTCTCCCGTAAGATATCCGGCGGCAATGAGTTGGGAAAGCAACTCTTCCTTGTATTGGTACGAATCGTAGAGAATTCTCGTCATGCTCTCCGACAGAAGCGCGCAGGAGTCCTTTAAGTTTCTGATATAATCGGTGAGAAACTGTGCGCCCGCGCGTTCTGCGATCAACGCCTTGGAAACAAACACCAGCGCAATAAGCAACATGACAGGAACCGACGCAAAGAGAACGCCCGCAGTTTTTCCCATGTTTTTTTGACGGGCCCTGCAGAGGAAATAGCCCGACGGAAAGAACGCAAGGGAAAGCAGGGCCTCCGGAAACATCCAGGTTCCGCACATCCACCGCAATACAGCAAGTCCCGCTCCGTAAATTGCCGGAAGAAGGAGCCACAGGTACGCCGTCTTCGAACCTGTTAAAAACAGTTCGGCCAATAGAGCCGAGCAAAAACATTCAAAAAGCAGGAAGCAGATAAAAGAAAACGCCGAAATCACCGGACTCGCGGCCCTTGCCTCATCGGTCAGAGCGGAAAAAAAGTGTAAAAACGAGCAGCCTTCTGCCAGAAAAAACAGGGCGGGAACACACAAAACGAGAATCAAAAACACTGCGAGCATCGGTTTGATTCGCCTCGCCTGTCCCGTCCGTTCCGACCGGATTTTCCGATTCTCTTCCTTTTTTGCCCTTTCTTCCATCTGTATATCCGCCTTTCCGTTGTTTCACCGAGCGTTTTCCAAACGCCCGCCGCCCGTATCGCCTGTCGGTTGAAACGCTGCTCGCGGCCGTTCGATCTTCGGTTTGTGTATCCCTCTGTCCGTCCGCTTCGTCGTGCGGCCGCCGCATGTTCCCTTTCGCAGATTTTTTAGACCGACTTCCCCCGCCGTTCTCGACAGAATACCTCCGCCGACAAAAAACTCCGTCGCTGGAGATCTTCATCGCGGGAAGTCTTCATCGCGGGAAGTCTTCGCCGCAGGCGGTTCCCGTCTTTCGGCAAAGCCCTGAACACTGAATCCAACCGCTTCCCCGCATCCCAATGAGCAGGGGAACGCAGAAAAGGGGGCATTCGGGGTACACAAAATTAGTATACCACGTTTTTTGGCGTTTGTAAAGTTTTTCTTGCCAAAAAGATATTTTTAGCATATACTGTAGACAGCGTCCGGCGCCGGCAAAACCGCCGCTCCAATAAATGTTCGGCTTTCATCTTCAGAAAAGAACGCGGATGTCGTCACAGACAGAGACGGGGCGCGGCGGTTCAAAATCGCAAAAGAAACAAAACGCAAAAAACGATCAAAAAAGGAGCGCCAAAACGAAAAACGCATAGGAAAATATCTTCCATAAAATTTCGTTCTCTCCGATTCGCTGCGCCGGAAACAAAAACGTCACCTTTCACAGTCTGCGTCCGCTCACTGCGGTTCCCCAAAGGACGCACGAGGAATTCGTCAGACGAAATCTTTAAAATCGGAGAACCTCCGGATGCGTTCCGGTTTTGTCCCGCCGCTGTCCTTTGCCCTCGGTTCCGCATCCACATCCCGTGATCCCCATTTGCGCGCCTTCTTGCGGTTCACGATCCAAAAAAATAAAATCCGCCTGACGGCGGAGAGGTGAGATTCATGAGTTTTATAAAAAAGACGGTAAACAAGATTCCCTTTTTTGTTTCAACGATGCTCTCCTGCCCCCATGCCTTCTCCACAAGGCTGGGCGGCGTCAGCACTCAACCCCACCTGTTCTCCATGAATCTGGGAGAAAACAGAGGGGACGATCCGGCGTGCGTAAAAGAAAATTTCAGAAGAATTCTTCTGGCGGCAAACTTGCCGCAAACCTATGTTTCCGCCATTCAGATTCATTCAAAAGAAATCCTGTACGCAGCCGAACCCTTTGCAGGCAAACCTTCCTGCGACGGCTTTTACACCGACCAGGAGAATCTCACTCTCTGTGTGAAAATCGCCGACTGCGTCCCCATTCTTCTCTACGACCCGCAGGCCAAAACTGCGGCCGCGCTCCATGCCGGCTGGCGGGGCAGCGCGCAAAACATCGCGGGCATGGGCGTTTTAAAAATGAAAAATCTGGGGGCCGACGAAAAAAACATCCGCGCCGCCATCGGTCCTTCCATCGGAAGGTGCTGCTTTGGCGTGCGTCAGGACTTCATTGACGAATTCTCGGCGCTTGTGGGGGCAGATACGGCAAAAAATTTTATTTTTGAAGGGCCCAATCAGCCGCATGCCGATCTAAAAGCGCTCAACAAACATTTCCTCATGGAAGCGGGCGTAGCGGAGGAACACATCGACGTCTGCCCTCTATGTACCTGCTGCGATCCCACGCTTTTCTTTTCGCACCGCGCTTCCCACGGCCTGCGCGGCACCATGGCCGCACTCATCGCCCTGCCGCACGCCTTATAACTCCCAGTGAAAAGGTAAAACCGCACAAGGACCCCTCAAGGCGTTCTCCCTTCGCCCTCGGGCGTTTTCATTTCCGCGCCGAAGCGAAACCGCACCCGAAGAACCCGAAAGGGGTTGGGGAAAAATTTTTCCGAAAATTCCCGAAAAAATTCTTCCCCAAAAATTTTTTTCGCTTTCCGTTTTTAAAATCCTAAAATTCGCGTCACTTACTCTTCGGGGGAAGAACGGCGGTAGACGCGGCAACCGCCCCGTCTTCAACGCGCGCGGCGCCCGAACGCAATTCCTCCGGAATCTCTTCTCTGGGCATCAGTCCGAAACTGACCAGCAGCGCCTTATCCACCGATCCCATAAGTTCCGCCGAAACATGGCCCATACGTTCCCTGAGTCTGCGTTTATCCACCGTGCGCACCTGCTCCAACAGAACCACCGAATCTTTCGCCAAACCTTCCGTGTGCTCTCTCCGGTCACTGATGCTGATGTCTATGTGCGTGGGCAGTTTCGCCTTGTCCAGACGGCTGGTGATGGCGGCAACAATCACCGTCGGGCTGTATTTGTTGCCCACGTCATTTTGCACCACCAACACCGGACGAAGCCCACCCTGCTCAGAACCGACCACCGGACTGAGGTCCGCGTAAAAAATGTCGCCCCTTCTGACAGTCATTTTCATACACTTTTTCCGAACGCCGTGTCGTCCGCCGCACGGCTGTTCCGCCCCCACAGGAATACATCCTTTGGGGCTTTCTCCGTTCTTTGGTTTTTTCATCCATAGTATTGACGTCTCCATGCGCTTCTAAACATGGAAATATTTGTAGAGTTTTGTCCTGTCTTCTGTCGGTCGCAATGAGAAAACAGGGAAAAAGGAAAAAACCGAAAGAAGAGGACAGACACGTAAAACGCGTAAGAAAAGGGAAGGACAGCACCCTTCCCTTACAAGTATATTCTCTTCCCGACCCCGACGTGCGCCTTCCAGAACCGGCGCGTCACGGGTAAACATTTTTTACAGCCATAAAAAATAGGCGGAACCCTGTCGCCCAAAACGGCATGTTCCGCCCAAAATACAGCAAACCGTCCCCGAAATTTGCCTTTCATGCTTTCACAGGTTTCGACGAGCGCTCTGTCGGGGAAAATCCGCGCCGACGCCGTTTTCCGGATGGCAAGCGTGACGAACGAACGGCCGCCGCGGCGCTTTCAAGGCCTTTTTTGACGTTCAGAAACTCGCGCGTAAACGGTTTTCAAACTCTGATTCCAAGACCGCGCCCAAAGATCACCAAGGGGAATCATCCCTCCTCCTTCTTTCTGGACTTTCGGAGATTTTTGAAGAACTCTGAAAGAATGAGAGAACACTCCCCGTTCATAAAACCGCCCTCTACCCGGGTTTTGTGATTCAGTGGGAAGGCGTTGAGATCCAACACCGATCCAAAGGCTCCCGACTTCGGATCCGGCGCCCCAAAAACGATTCGGGGAATGCGGGCATTGAGAATCGCCCCCGCGCACATGGGACAGGGCTCCATTGTCACATACAGTGTCGCCTTGTGCAGCCGCCATCCGCCAAGCGTCCTGCAGGCCTTTTTTATGGCTTCCATTTCCGCATGGCAGAGCGCGCATCTGTCCTTTTCCCTGCGGTTTCTCCCCTCTCCGATGATTCTTCCGTCCTCCCATACGAGAACCGCGCCCACCGGAACCTCCCCGTCCTTCGCCGCTTCTTTCGCCAGCGCCAGCGCCCGGGACATGTACGTCTCCTTTTCCGCAAGGTCCTTCTCAGGTTGATCCTTGAAGAGCCGGTCGGCCGCGGGTCGAACCGACAAAAATTCTTCCGCCATGGGTTGTTCGGGCAGAAACTGCCCGGGCAGAGACTGACCAGACAGAGCCTGATCGGGCAGCAACCGATCCTCTGTGCGCTCCTCCCCGGGCAGCAGGTTCTCCGGAACTTCTTTTTTTTCTGTCGTACTGTCCGCCATAGATTTTAAATTTCCTCCCTTGAACGCAGAGGCGCCAACTGTCCAAAAGAGCGTTTTCAGGGCGTCTCTTTGGCGTCTACGTCTCCGTTCGTCCCTGCGCCTTGTCCTTTTTTCGGTTTTCCGGCCTCCGTTCTTCGCGTACTATCCTCCGTTTTTGCTTCCGTGGGAACGTCCAGTTTGAATTATACCATAAATCAGGAGAAAATCAAGTGGCGGACTGTTTTTCAAAATGGAACGCACCGCACAAATCTCCAAATTTGATATAAAAAGGGGAATTTTTTCTCATATATTTCCTTCTTCACAACATAAAAGAGGCGATTTTTTCCTTGACAAACCGGTAAAAAAATGCTAGAATGTATTTAAGGTTTTGAATTTTCGGTCACATCTAGGGAGGATACAGGATGAAGCAACGAATCGTTTGTCTGGCGGCGTGCGCCGCAACAGTGATGGTGACCGCGACGGCCGTATTCTCTTTCGGGTTCTTCGCACAGAGAAACTTGAAGGATTCGCCCCTTACGTCCTCCCTCTGCAGCGGAGCGTTGTCCCTTGCGGATCTTCCCGAAACGCCGATTTGCCCCGTGTTGTACTATGGAGAACAACGCATTGGCAGGGTGGAAGAGGACTTTGACCAAGCAGAATTCCTCACGATTCTGAAGGGGGAGTTGGGTGAGTCCCGCACTCCGCGAAAGGAATTTTCCCTGCGTCAGGAAAGAAGCGATGAGACGCCTTTGAACTTTGATCGTTGCCTGCGCACCGCGAGCAATGCGGTGCAGAGCGAGTACACCGACGCCCGCGGGCTTTACATAAACGGTACGCTGATCGCGGCGGCGCGGGACGACGGTACTTTGCAAGAGGCACTGGACGCGTTTCTTGACGCTTTTGCCGAACTGAAAGAGAGCGAGGGGCAGGCGGTGTTAAAGAATTCTGTTCTCGGTTCCTGCACCGTGCCCGAGGAAGATCTGCTTTCCTGCGAAGAGATAGAAGCGGTGCTGGCCGTCTGCTGTTCGGAAGAGAAGTTTGATTTTTTTGTGAAAGATGAAAAAGTCGTGACGTTCCTGGAAAACCACCAGGTTCCCCAGTTGTCTCCGGTTATTGTAGAGCAGGTGAGCGAATCCTACGAAGAAACCGTCCCGTTCGAAACGGTGATCGTCGAGGACAAAAGTCTGTACGTCGGTGCGCGCGTTGTCGAAGCGGAAGGACATCCCGGAACAAAAAGAGTGACGGTTCTTATAACCTACGAAGACGGACAGGAAACTTCCCGGGAGGTTTTTCTTGAGGAGATTCTTGTCCCACCCTCAAATGAAGTGATCCGGGAGGGGATGCTCCCGCCGGGTGCCGCCACAGGCGAATTCATTTGGACCACCTCGGAGGGGTATATTTCCTCTCTTTACGGCTACAGGGATCTTTTCGGCGAAACCAAACTGCACGCCGGTATCGACATCGCCGTTCCCACTGGCACGCCCCTTTACGCCGGGGACGGCGGAGCGGTCATCCACGCGGGCGACGCGGGAAACGGCTACGGCATTTATGTGGTTATTGATCATGGAAACGGCATCGTCACATACTACGGGCACATGTCCAAAGTTGCCGTCAAAGAGGGCGACAAATTGTGTAAGGGCGATTTGGTCGGATATTCGGGCGCGACAGGCCGGGTCACAGGGCCGCACGTCCACTATGAGTTCCGCGTAAACGGCAAAAGCGTAAATCCCAAAAAATATTTAAGCGATCGGTAGAAGATTGACCGGCACATTCCGCATGTGCCGCATGCCCCGTGCGCGCCTCACGGCGCTCGCCCTCAACCCATACACCGTCAACACCCCGCGTCCTTTGGGCGCGGGGAACGTTATGTCCGGAATTCCCGCCGTCTTGAATCGGAAGCGTTTCCGGCGTTCTTCGGAGAATTTCTGTTCCCGCAGCGCTTTCCCGTCGGCAAATGTGTAAATGGAGAAATCAGAAAACAAAGCGGCGCGCAAAACGGTCCTGCTGCGATCTGCGCCAAACAGAAATTTTCAGAACAGAAAGAAGTTTTCGTCGCGGCGAAAACGGGAACATCCATTCCCAAAAAA
Source organism: uncultured Clostridia bacterium (assembly GCA_947625265.1). Taxonomy (GTDB): domain Bacteria; phylum Bacillota; class Clostridia; order Oscillospirales; family CAG-272; genus UBA11512. The sequence goes on along the minus strand of CANQNM010000007.1, from coordinate 20,503 downwards.
CAAACAGATACAGATAACAGGTACAGGCATATGAAAAGGCAAAAAATCAAAAAAACCCAAAAACAGAGCCAACAGTTGAAACGAACGCCCCTAACAAACCGGCTGAAGAATCTGGGAATGCTCATTTTGGCGGTAATCCTTTATTCCATCGGCGTTTCCTTTTTTTTCGGTCCATCCGGACTCACGCCGGGCGGGCTTTCGGGTGTCTCTATCGCACTGGAACGTCTGAGAATTTTGCCCTTTGGAAAGGGAATCATCGTCCTGATTCTTAACATCCCCATCGTCATTCTGGGTATCGTAAAGTTCGGTCCCAAATTTTTTGCCACCACCATCTCGGCAATTCTCACTTCTTCAGGTCTTATGGAGGTTCTCGACTTCCTCATTGAAAAATTCGACGCCGGGTACACCATCTCCCCTCTGCCCGCAGCCGTGGGAGGAGGCGTGCTCATCGGAATTTCCGTAGGGCTCGCCATGCGAGCGGGCGCGACTTTCGGAGGTACAGATATTGTCGTCAAAGTTTTGCGCCTGCGCTACAAATATATGCAAACCGGGACCTTCTATCTCTTCGTGGACGGCGCTATCGTGGTCTTCGGCACGCTCTGCGCGCTCTTCGCGTCCGGTTCTTTTGAGTTTCAGAATTTCGATGTGGAAATTCTGATCTATTCGGTGATGGCCATCTTCGTGCAGTCTTATTTCGCAAACTTCGTGCTCTACGGTTCGGAAGGCGCCAGAATGATCTACATCATCACCACCAAGGAAGAGGAAATCTCCGAAAGAATCAACGGAGAACTGCATTCGGGCGTTACCTACCTGCAGGGCAAAGGCGCTTACACGGGCAAAGACCGTCAGATACTCATGTGCGCCATGCGCAAGCAGCAGGTTCCCGGCGCGCGGGAGATCGTTTTGCAGGAGGATCCCGACGCTTTCATGATCGTCACCAGCGCCAGCCAGGTGCTTGGCAAAGGATATAAACGCCTCGACGAGGAAGAATTGTAAAGGAAATGACCGATCACTATGGAAACAAAGAGGAAGCAGGAAAAAAACAAAAACAAACTGATCTTTTCCCTTGAGGATGAGGAGGCCATAGAAGATTGGCCTCTGCCTGCCATTGTGCCAACGGTGTTCAGCAGGTATAAAGGAAAAACGGAAGTCGAATGCTATTTTGGCGTATACGACATCGTGCGAACCTTTCTTTTTGAGCATGACCGGAATCCCTTTTCAAAGAAGGCTTTGGAAGACCTTGACCGACGCCTTGCTCCATACCTTGAAAGCCAGGGCTATGAGCGGGGGAGCGGCGTGTACCGCTTTTACAAATCCTTCGTGCTGTGGGACAAGAGAAACCTCCGCACCGGCAGTCTCTGTGAAACTTCTCAAATGCTCTGCACCGACGTTCTTGAAAAAATCAAAATCAACAAGACCGACTTTGATCTTAGGGAACTTTTAAAAAAAGAACTTCCCGCCGCACTCACGGTTAAAGACGGAAAACTTCTCTCTGTCGCAACGGTCAACGAGCACAGCGAAAACCAAAGACTTCTTGAAGCGACGGTATATACCCTGCCGGAAGCAAGAGGCAAGGGATACGCCAAATCAAACGTCGCGCTGCTCTGCAAGCATCTGCTTGAAAATAAAAAAGGAATTGTATACTGCTGCAGTTGCCACAACCGCGCGTCCATCGCCGTGGCAAAAGCGGTAGGTTTCAGAGCCGAGAGCAGATTCTACGCGGTGGACGCCTACAGGAAAAAACCATAGGTTCTTCAAATTCCGAATCGGCAGGCACAGAATCCAAGGCCGGAACTTGAAACCCAAAACCGGAAATTGAAAAAAGAGGGGAGGAGCATTTCGTGGCATTGGACGCCGGAATGGTCAGCGCGCTGACTTACGAATTTCAAAAAACGCTGACGGGCGCTAAACTGGAGAAAATTCACCAACCTGAAAAGGACGAAATCGACCTGTACCTGCGCGCGGGAGGCAAGCCCGTGCGTCTGGTGCTTTCGGCGACGCCCGGAAACTCAAAGGTTTTCCTGTCGGAAGAAAAAAAAGAGAACCCCACCGTTCCGCCCATGTTCTGCACTCTGCTGCGCAAACATCTGTCGGGAGGTATTCTCTCCGAAATCACTCAGCCGGGTTTTGAACGGGCGGTGGAATTCTCCTTTCTTTCAAAAGATGAAATGGGTTATGAGACAAAGAGAAAAATCATCTGCGAGATGCTGGGCAAATACAGCAACCTGATTTTTACGAACGGAGAGGGAAAAATTCTCGGCGTCCTTCGCCCCGTAGACTTCACCGCAAGCGAAAAAAGACAACTTCTGCCCGGCATGATCTATGAGTATCCTCCCCTGCAAGAAGGGAAAACAGATTTTCTTGCCGAAACCGAAGAGGGGTTCTCTCAAAGAGCGGAAAACGCGCTGGACCGACCGGCAGACAAATTTATTGTATCAACGTACAGGGGAATCTCTCCTCTTTTGGCAAGGGAAATCGCTTTCAGAGCTTCCGGCTGCACCGATTGTAAAACGTCCTCCTTCACCCATGAACTTTGGGAGGAGTTCCGGAAAGTTTCAGACATTCTGCGCTTCAAGCGCTTCGCTCCCTGCGCCGTGCGTATAGAGGGCGTCAACACCGAATACAGTTTTCTGCCCATCTTACAATACGGCGCCTCGTCGGAAAAAAGGCTCTACGACAGCCCGTCGCGGATGCTTGAAGAGTTCTTTGCCGAGAGGGACAGGAGTCTTTTAGTGCGCAGGAGAGCGCAGGATCTGTATAAACTTCTGACCAACACCGAAAATCGGTTGCTGCGCAAAATGGAAATCCAACAGAAAGAGTTGGCCGCCTGCGGCGAAAAGGAAACTTTCAGGCAATTGGGAGAACTCATCACCGCCAACCTGTACGCTTTGAAAAAGGGGCAGGAACGGGTAACGCTCACAAACTATTTTTCGGAAGAAATGGAAGAAGTAACGCTGCTTCTTGACGGCAGACTCTCCCCCGCCGCCAACGCGCAAAAGTACTTCAAACGCTACACCAAAGCAAAAAATGCCGAGAAAGAGTTGACCGAACAACTGAAAAAAGCAGAAAGCGAACTGCTGTATATACGTTCTGTCATCGACGCGCTGGATCGCGCCTCCCTGCCCGCGGACATTGAGGAAATCCGGCTGGAACTGGCGCACACCGGCTATATTTCCCAAACCGAACACACACCGCCGAAAAAAAAGACGGCCGTTTCAAAGCATCTTGTCTATAAGACAAGCGGAGGCTTTCAGGTTCTGTGCGGCAGAAACAACCTTCAAAACGAGGCGCTGACTTTCCAGACGGCCGATAAAGACGACTGGTGGTTCCACGTACACGGCGCGCCGGGCAGCCATGTGATTCTGATGTGCGACGGGGTGGACGATCCTCCCGCCGAAAATTTCACACAGGCCGCGATGATCGCAGCGGTGAACAGCAGTCTCGCCGGGAGCGGCCAGGTAACGGTGGACTACACGAAGGTGCGAAACCTCAAAAAACCGCCCCGTTCCAAACCGGGATTCGTCATTTATCACACCAACTATTCGGCGATTGTCACGCCCGACGCACAACTGGTAAAAAAGTTGGAATGCAAATGACCGCGGCCTGAACGCTTCCTCCGGCAGCGTAAAGTCCGCAAAGACCTGTTTTTTAGGACCTGGACTTGCCTTTTGTATAAAGTCGCCGCGGCAAGCAACAGGAAAAACACAATCGGAACCGAAACAAAAACCGCCTTGGTGGATCTCGCCGATCCCGCAAGACGGTTTTTGACGTCTAAAAATAATCCGTATCACACAAGGATATACGTTTTGATCCACTCCACAGCCGTCTTGGTATCGACAAACCGGTTTTCCATCGTTTTTTCTCCGAAAAAGCCGAAGATAAAGGACTGCCCGTCGATTTCCGCCGAAGAGATGATGCAATAGTAGTTTTTGTTCACCGCCCCGGTTTTTAACCCGTTCACCTCCGGCAGATAGTACTCCGGTCTTTCAGGATCCAAACACCAGTTGGTGTTTCTCCAGGTGTTGGTGTGGCCGCTGTGGTATACCACGTCGTCATAGAGAAGCGAGGAATATTTGCGAATGACCGGATCCTCGTACGCCAACCGTGCCACCAGCGCCATATCCTCAAGCGTGGAATAGTGTCCTTCATCGTCGTACCCGTCGGGCGTGAGGAAAACACTTCCGCAAAGTCCCAGTTCCTTCGCATAGGCATTCATACCGGCAACAAAGACCTGCACCGCCTCCTTGCCATCGGCGCATTCCGGATTCAACGCCCTGCCCGCTTCCGCCGCGAGAACATACGCCGCATCGTTTCCCGAAGGGAGCAGCATTCCCTCGATGAGCTGCTCCACTGTCAGGCTGTGTCCGGACGTATCATAGGGTTTGATGTAGGCAATGGAGGAATTCGGCCCCACCAGTTCCAGTTCATCGCCCGGCCGCACCACCCGATCCAGAGGGAGAAGCGTCTGCGCGTAAAGGATGGTGAGCAGTTTTGTGGTGCTGGCGGGATAAACTACCCGATTGTTCCCCTCGATGAAAAGAAAAGCTTTCCTCTGAACGTCGTAAACAAAACTTTGTCCGCAGAGAAAATTCGGTGCGGGGTAGGAAGGAGGGGGCGTAGGGCTCGAACTGTTTTTAGAAGACGGCGACGGTGAAAACGGTTCGGCGGAAGGGCCAGGGCGCGACAGCGAGGAATCGGTCCGTTCGAAAGTCTCCCCGAAAACCGGGATGTACCCCGGATCGTTCGGGCCGTGAGTCACTACCGTGATCCGCGAAGAGGAACAGGAACAAAGAAGCAGCGAAAGTATCAGCGTAAAAGAAAAAAGACGGGGAGAAAACAGCGATTTCATTTTCATTTTCATGTTCATTTTCATTTTCATGTTCATTCCTTTCCGAATTTCCGCGGGTTTGCACCGAAAACCCGCGCATCCTGCCGCCAAAAGTGTCAAACCCGCACCGGTCTTACGCCGGATTCCCGCAGTTTCCGTCTGTGCACCGGGCACCGGGTACCGAGTACCGGGTACCGGGTACCGAATATCGGGCACCAGGTATCAGGCACCAGGTATCGGATACCGGGTATCGGTCACCGGGCACCGGCGCGCCTGCTGCAGCCATGCGCCCGCATGTCCGCACGTACATCCGCGCACCCGGACGAAGACTTCCTTTTTTCAGATTTCAAAAAAGCGGTAGAAGAATATGCCCTCTCCGCCGTACACGGGCTTTCCCTCCAGCAATCTTTTCTTGTACGCCCTTTTGAGCGACGTGTCCTCCGAGAGGTTTTGAGGAGTTTCGGTGTCCTCCGCGCCAAAAATTCTCCAAAGGTCCTGCTCATCCGGTGCGCTTCTCATGTAGGTATAGTCCTCCGCAAAACGTCTGATGCCGCAACCTTCCCGAAGCATCTCGGCATGGTGTTCAAAAAGCAGCCAACTCTCACAGTAAAAGGCCACGGGCGCTTCAAGCATGGGGCCGAAAAATTCCGCCGCCTCCCTGTAGGAATCGGCAAGTTCCCGCCTTACCAACTTCCCTTTGGACGGAATATGTACATCCACGCACTTCTGTCCTTTTCGAATGGAAAGGCCGCCCTTTTCATAGTCGAAGGGACAGGGGATCAGACAGAATTCCAAACGTCCCATTGCAAACAGCGAAAATTGGTAAAAACGCGCGAACCAGGAGGAAACGAAGGATCCCCAGATTCCGTATACAGTGCGGCACTCCAGCAGTTTGCACCGCAGATCCTCCATAACGCCGGTAAACCATCGCGCGGGGTACCCTCTTTTTTCGTACAGTTTCCGGAGCGTCGGCGCGAGGTACAGATAGAAAATCATATCCGAGGTAAAAGGGTGGACCCGCGTTTCCGCCCGCATTCCCCGCAAATCGCCGCACACCCGGCAAAAGTCAAGGGATTCTCCCCTTTCCCAGCGCGCGCGGACGTCCTCAAGCAGCATGCGCGCCCTGTCAAATGAAAGAAGTTTCTCATAGTTTTCAAGAAGTTCCCGGCACGCCTCTTCCGGAAAACCGAATTCCCCGCAAAAAGCGTAAAAATCTTCGCTTTTCAAGAGTCTTTCCTCCGGTTCCTGTTGTAGATGTTGGTTTGCTCTGCCCGGCGGGGATCAATGTCGTGCACAAGAAGTTCCGGCTGACCGCTTTTTAGAAACATCGCCAACTCCTTTTCCCCCGAAAGTCCGTCCGGCAGCCACACCCCGCAGTGCGCCTTGTAAACATCCCCATGATAATCACTGCCGCAGGTCACGAACAATCGATGCTCCTTCGCGTAAGCGGTCACCTCTTCCTTTGCGTTTTGAAGGTACAGAGGGTGACAGTTGATCTCCACGCCGTCCAGATATCTGAAATCCGCGGGAACGCCGCCTCCGCGATAGGGATGAGCGTGCACAAGCAGCGCCTCCCTTTCATGCGCAAATTCCCACAGTTCCTCAAGGGTATATTCCCATAGCGGCCGCTCGCTCCCATACAGGCACTCCGGCGTCACGCCGTAGAGCAGAAAGTCCCTCGTTCCCAGCGTTACTTCCATGCCGAACAGAGCGCGCAGTCCCCATCTTTCCGCCTCTTCGGCAGTGCGCTCGTATTCCTCCTGATAGTTCTTCAGCCACTGCCCCAAAGATCCCCTCAGATGTGCTGGGGAGTAGTGGTTGGTAAGTACAAAACCGTCGGTTTGATCCTCCTTCAACGCCCGGCACAGATCCCCAGCGGAGAGTCTGCTGCAAAGGGAGATTCCCTTGGTATGCACATGCATGTCAAAAAGTTTGATTTTTCCTTTCCCCCTTTCGGTTTTGAAAACCTTCATACGGTTGTTCCGTCTTTGTGACTTCTTCGAAACATCCGCGCTCCGTTCCCCGTTTTTTGGGACAAGTCCCAAAATTCTTTGCATTTACGAAGCACTGAATTCCTCAAGAGTCTCAAAGTGACCGATTTCTATGCCCTTTTTGAGAAGCAGCGGAGCCACTTCTTTCTCCATTTTTTCCTTTGACGCGTAAGCGTAAAAATCAATGACCGTTCCGTCAGACATTTCAAAAACCATGTTGGTGCCCTCGACAGTCCTCCCGCCCGACACAACGCGGCGGTCTACCCACGCCGCCTTTTCGATCTGTTCGTAAAGATAGAACGTCTGGCCGTAGGTAAAAAAGTTCGTGCCGTTGGCAAAACGGTTCTCCTCAAACCGGACGGTCATGTTGCCCATGAGCAGTGTAAGCGTCACAAATACCGTCAGAAGCACAGTCCCTAGTCCCTTAAAAAGCCTCCGTTCCAAAGGATGCGCCATCGCTGCGTAACTTTTATACTGTTTCTTCGGATACAGAAGCCTGTAGATGATGCTTTGATCAAAGCAAAGAAATATCAGTCCCGAAAGCAGCACCGGCACCGCCAAAAACTGTATCTGTCCCTCCGACATGGCGGTGGAGAATATGGTGGCTCTGTCAAAAACGCCGGCGGAAAAGAGATAAAGCGTCGAAAAAATCAGCGCGGAGGGAATACAAACCAGAAGTTCTGCCAAAACAAAGGACAGAAAGATCTTGGGAAGAGCGGAAAAACGGTTGCTTTTTCTCGATAGAAGGAACAACTGCTTTTGCAGGGAGGTAAAAAAAATCCGATCCTCCGGCACATCCAGAAGTCTTCGCACGTCGTCATCTCCCTGCGCGTAGCCCCCCAGCCCCTCAAGAGCCCTCCCGGTCCTTCCAAAATAAAATTCGGTGAAGGGAGGAAGAAAACGTCTTGCGGTCTTCATGCGCTCAAAATATTGCATCGCCCTTTCGGCGTCGTATCCCTCCATTTCTTCCGCAACAGTATACTCTCCGCTTTCATAGACAAAAAGATCGTTTTTAAAAGACTCATTCACTTCTTTTGCAGCGTCTGCAAAAAGTTTCTTCCGGTTCGCGGCGTTTGCCATATATTCCGAAAGCCCCGGAAGAATCCGCGTGAAAGATTCGCCCAGTTCCGAAAAGGCGTCGGTCAACTGCTCGCACGTCGCCACATACGGGTAGTCATAACTAATGTACCGGTCAGGGAAAACACGAAGCGCCGCGGCGGAAAGTGAAAGACACAGAGGACTTTCACCCGTCTGGAGGAGCCGCACAGAGAGCAGGTTGCGTAAACCGGGCGCCGCGCCCCTCAGCATAAAGACAAAATCAGCCTTGAAATTTCCGAAAGGGATGACGCAGTGCGCCGCGGTTTCTCGGCTGTCGCAAAAAATTTTCTTTTTTCCGCACCCCGGAAAAGAAAGACTTCTGGAGCATTCCGTAAAAGTCCCAATCAATGTGTTCATGCCCGTTTTTCCTTTCTCGCACACGGCGTTTTGCCGTGAAACGGCGCGCGCTTTCCTCCCTCTCGGCAGGACGCAGACCAAACGCGGCCGCCTCAATTTTCGCCTCGCCCGTTGGCCAGACAAAATGCCGAAACAGTCTCAAAAAGTTCCGTTCCAGTCCGGGTTCTCAGAACCGTTCAGGTCGCTTTAAACAGGGGAAGGTTCCCTAAATCGGGAATAACTTTCCGAAATCAGAAGCGATTCTCCAAAAAAGCAGAAACGGCCTCCCCAAAAGCAGGAGCAATTTCTCAAAATCAGGAATGATTCAGAAGAAACTTTTTCAGACGCATACGATGTAAAGCCAGGCAATCGCCGCCTGCATCAGCGCCGTTCCGACAGTGTGAAAATCCAAGTCCAGCACCGCAAAAACAAGATTCAGCACCGAAACCGCGAAAATCAAAACACCCATCCAGATGCTGGCTGACCGTTTCAGTTTGAACAGCCCGAAAATTCCCGCAAGAAGCGTGATCACGCCCACCACCGCCGTCAAAAGAGAGGTGGTTCCGGGCATGACCCCATGAAAAAGTCCTTTGAGAACGTCCAACGCCGTAAGAAGCGTTCCCACACCCATGAATATATACACAATGCTGATCACCACCCGCTGTGCGGAAGGCGTCGCCGCTTTTTTCGCCATGACTATCGTCCTTTCCAATTTTTTAAACATTTTTATTTATGCAAAAATTTAAACGTTCAAATTTTGAAATGCCCGCAAACCGCTCCGTGTGCATACAGACAGCGCGGTCATCGTCCGAAGACGGCGCCCCATGCCCGGCATCCTCATGCCCGGCATCCTCATGCCAGGTATCCCCATGCCAGGTATCCCCATGCCAAGTATCCCCATGCCCGGCATTTTCTGAACGCCGAACCTGCGAGTCCTCTTGGCGGACTTTGCACCCTTCGGGCATTTTTTCAGTTTGTTCGCTCATTGAAAAAAGCACTTGCGGACGCAAGCGCTTTTGGCGCACCTCAGATCCCGAAAAAAGTTGGGCGGACAATCGCCGTACATTCCCGGCAAACCCGGCTGCGCGCCCTTTTCTTTTCCGAACGCAAGCGGAATTGTAGCACGCACAAACCGGTTTGTCAAGGGGATTTCCGGTTTTTTGTCCCTTCCAAGGCCGTCAGATTCACACTGCGACAGGAAATTTGGGAATCTTTTCACCGTGACGGTAATTTTCCACAACAAAACTTTGGGGAGTAAAAGCATAGAAATCCGTGACCGATCGGTCAAGGGTCACTTTTGGAGCTTCGTATGTGGGACGGGAGAGAAGATTTTCCACAATGGGAATGTGGCGGTCGTAGATGTGCGCATCCGCAATGACATGCACCAGTTCCCCCGCCACAAGACCCGAAACCTGGGCAAACATCATCAGCAGCGCCGCATATTGGGCCACGTTCCAGGCATTTGCGGCAAGCATATCCTGAGAGCGTTGGTTCAGGATGGCGTTGAGCGTATTGCCCGTCACATTGAAGGTCACACTGTATGCGCAGGGATACAAACGCATCTCGTGCAGATCCTCAAAATTGTAAAGATTGGTTAAGATTCTCCTGGAACAGGGGTTGTTTTTCAGGTCGAAGAGTACCCTGTCCACCTGATCGAACATCCCCTCCCTATACCGGTGCTTGATGCCCAACTGATACCCGTACGCCTTTCCGATCGATCCGTTCTCATCCGCCCAGGCGTCCCAGATGTGACTGTGCAGATCCTTTATATTGGAGGACTTCTTTTGCCAGATCCACAGCACTTCATCCACCGCCGCCTCAAGGGAGATGGGACGAAGGGTGATCAAAGGGAAATCCTCCCGTAAATCGTAGCGGTTCACCACGCCGAAAAGTTTTTTCGTATACGCAAGGCTTCCGTCCTCCCACCGGGGACGGACTTTGGGATCGGTGACCATGGTTCCCTTTTCGAGAATATCTTTGCAGGTGGCGATAAACGCTCTGTCTGCCGAACTCATTTTTATGACCGCTCCTCTCTGAATTTTTGAATTCCGGATTTTTGAGTTTTTAGGCCGACCTGAATCTTACGCGCTTTTAAGAACTTTAAGAATAAGGAATTTCGGCGCTGTGGCGCCCTTCCCCCGCGCTCCCGTTTGAAAAACGCGCTCTCAAAAATCTTTATGCGCCGCACGGGCGGTATTTTTTTTTCAAACGCCGCGCTCAAACGCGTCGGTTTTTGGGCACATCGGAACATGGGAATTCTTGAATGCAGACGTCCCTCCGACAGTATACCATAGCTTTTCGCCTTTGCAAAGAGAATTTTCGAGCACAATATATAAAATATATTTATACTTTAGATGAAAGTATAAGATAAACCTATAAAAACCATAAAAAACGGGAATAAGGAAATTTTGATCAATCCTCTGTACAAAAAGAAAAAAGGCGGATATAATGGTGTGGGGTGTAAATCCGCAAATAAACCGTACATGAGAGGGATGGTCGTGATGCTTTATGAAACCGCCGCCCACGGCGAACTGATCAAAGAAAAAGAAGCGCTTTTAAAAAAGTACGATGAATACAAAAAATCCAATCTGAAATTGGATATGTCCAGAGGAAAGCCCTCCCCATCACAATTGGAACTTTCCGAAGGACTGCTCACCGTGTTAAACGAAGACGCGCAAACCCGCTTTGAAGGAACCGACTGCCGGAACTACGGCGTTCTTGACGGTTTGCCGGCAATGCGAAAACTCTTCGCTGCACTGTTGGACATTCCCTACGAAAATATCTTTGTGGGAGGGTCCTCCTCCCTTCAAATGATGTTTGACACCTTCGCCCGCCACATGATTTTCGGCGCGTACAAAGGGGCCGCGCCCCTGTGCACCGTGAAGAATCTCAAGGTTCTCTGCCCGGCGCCGGGATATGATCGCCACTTCGCCATTGCCCAATGCTTCGGCGCCCAACTGATCGCCGTAAAGATGACCGCCAGCGGTCCCGATATGGACGAGGTGGAGAACTATGTGAAGGACCCGACGGTGAAAGCCATCTGGTGCGTACCCAAATATTCCAATCCCACCGGCGTAACCTATTCGCCCGAAACGGTGCGTCGTTTCGCCGCTCTTGAACCCGCCGCCGACGACTTCCGCATTTTCTGGGATAACGCCTATGCGTTTCATGATCTGTATGATCGGGGCGAACCTCTGCTCAATCTCTATGAGGAACTCAAAAAAACGGGCAAGGAGAACATGGCATATATTTTCGCTTCCTTCTCCAAAGTCACCTATGCCGGCGGCAGTGTGGCAATGATGGCCTCCGGGAAGGAGAACATGGAATTCTCAAGAAGCATCATCGAAAAGCAGACCATCTGCAACGATAAACTCAACCAACTGCGGCACGTGCTCTTCTTCGGCAACGCGGAGGGCGTATATGCACACATGAAAAAGCATGCAGAGATTCTCCGTCCGAAATTTGAGACGGTTCTGCGAATTTTTGAACGCGAACTTGCCCCGGTAGGCGTGGGGAGTTGGACAAAACCCCGGGGAGGATATTTTATCTCGCTGGATTTGCCCGAAGGAACCGCCGCGCGCACCTATGAGTTGGCGAAAACTCTGGGAGTAACACTTACAAATGTAGGTGACACCTTCCCCTACGGAAAGGATCCTCTGGACCGAAATCTACGCATCGCTCCTTCCTTTCCTGAAATTGAAGAATTGACAAAGGCGACGGAGGCCCTTTGCCTTTGCGCCAAACTTGCGGCGGTTGAAAAATATCTAAGCCGGTGAAAGGGCAAAAACCATAAGAAAATTTCTAAAAAGACGCAGGCCGAAAAAGAATTTAAAGCGTCCGGAGACGCAAACATTCGAAATCCGGCGCTGAAACGATATTTCCTGAAAGGAATTCCAAAAATGAACGATTGTTATACCAGTCCCCTGTCCACCCGCTATGCCGGAAAGGAAATGCAGTATCTGTTTTCCCCCGACATGAAGTTCACCACCTTCCACCGTCTGTGGATTGCCCTCGCAAGGGCGGAGCAGAAAATGGGCGTGAACATCTCCGACGAGCAGATCGCCGAGATGGAAGCCCATGTAAATGACATCGACTATGAGGCAGCGGCGGAATATGAGAGAAAACTGCGCCACGACGTGATGGCGCACATTCACGCATGGGGAGACATCTGCCCCAAGGCCCGTCCCATTATCCATTTGGGCGCGACTTCCTGCTATGTGGGTGACAATACCGACATGATCATCATGCGGGAAGCGCTCAAAGTGGTCAGGAAAAAACTGCTGAAGGTTCTGGAAAACCTTTCTGAATTCGCGCTCCGATGGAAGGACGAACCCACGCTGGCATATACGCACCTGCAGCCGGCGCAGTTAACCACAGTGGGCAAGCGCGCGACTCTTTGGATGTATGATCTCACCATGGATGTGGAAGACCTTGATCATGTGGCAAATTCCCTTTGCCTTTTGGGTTCCAAAGGCACCACCGGTACACAGGCAAGTTTTGCCGAACTTTTTGACGGAGATGAGAAAAAGGTCCAAAAAGCCGAAGAACTCATCGCAAAAGAAATGGGATTTCCCAAAGTGGTACCCGTTTCCGGACAGACATATTCAAGAAAATTTGATTCCAGGGTTCTGTCCGTGCTTTCGGGCATCGCACAGTCGGCGTACAAATTCTCCAACGATATGAGACTCCTTCAATCGTTTAAGGAGATGGAGGAACCCTTTGAGAAAAATCAGATCGGATCCTCCGCCATGCCTTACAAGCGCAATCCCATGCGCAGCGAACGCATCGGCGCGCTGTGCAGATTCGTGATCGCGGACGCGCTCAATCCGGCCGTCACCGCTTCCACCCAATGGATGGAGAGAACCCTGGACGATTCGGCAAACAAGCGTCTGTCGGTGCCCGAAGCGTTTCTCGCCATTGACGCCGTTCTCAATCTGTACATCAACGTGACGTCCGGTATGGTGGTGTACCCCAGAATGATCGCCAAAAGAGTGGCGGCCGAACTGCCTTTCATGGCCAGTGAAAACATTCTGATGAACGCCGTGCGCAAGGGGGGCGACCGGCAGGATCTCCACGAGCGTATCAGAATTCACTCCATCGCCGCCGGAAAAAGAGTGAAAGAAGAGGGGTTGGAAAACGATCTTTTGGAACGCATCTGCGCTGATCCCGCGTTCCAAACCACCATGGAAGAACTGCTTCCTGTTCTTGACAGCCACAACTATGTGGGATTGGCTCCCCGCCAGACCGAAGAATTTGTAAAAAACGTGGTAAAACCGCTGCTTGAAAGCGGAGAAGTGGGCGCCGGCAACGAAATTGTTGTATAACCGTTCGATGGATCCTCGCGCACGATAGATTCTCGCGCACGATAGATCCTCGCGCACGATAGATCCTCGCGCACGATAGATCCTCGCGCACGATAGATCCTCGCGCACGATGGATTTTCGCGCACGATGGATTTTCGCGCACGATGGATTTTCGCGCACGATGGATCCTCGCGCACGATAGGTCTTCGCGCACGATGGATCTTCGCGCACGATAGGTCTTCGCGCACGGAACTTCTGAAGGAAGCGTTCCATCCCTGCTGCCCTTCAAGCCGAGACTTCTGTAAGGAGAAAACTCCCACAGAGGAATTCCCGCAAATCAGAGGGAGTTCGGGAGTACACCAAAAAATATAAGGAGCATGTGCGCCGGATCCGGCGCACATGCTCCCTTTTCGTTTACCGTCGGCCATCCGCATCGTTTTTTGGCCTTTTCCTAAAAGCATCCCGATACATCCGGCTGAAACGTCCACCTTGGAATGTTCAAAGAACGTCTGCAATATCCAAGACCAGTCTTTCGGTTTTTTCCCATCCGATGCAGGGATCGGTGATGGATTTTCCGTAAATTCCCTCGCCGATTTTCTGGCAGCCGTCCTCAATATAACTCTCGATCATCAGGCCCTTCACCATCTTTCGAATGTCGTTGTTGTGGCGGCAGGAATGAAGCACTTCTTTGGCAATGCGGATCTGCTCGATCCAGTTCTTTCCCGAATTGGAGTGATTGGTGTCCACAATCACCGCTTTGTTTTTCAGATTCTGCTTCTCATACCGTTCATAGAGGAACATGAGATCCTCATAGTGGTAGTTGGGCTGAGACTCGCCGTGCTTGTTCACGTATCCGCGCAGGATTGCGTGGGCATATTGGTTGCCTGTGCTCTCCACTTCCCAGCCTCTGTAGATAAAGGTGTGGGGATGCTGCGCCGCGATGATGGAGTTGAGCATCACCGAGAGATCGCCGCTTGTAGGATTCTTCAGTCCCACAGGAATATCCAATCCGCTGGCAGTGAGACGGTGGAACTGATCCTCCACGGAACGCGCGCCCACCGCCACATAGGACAATAGATCCGAGAGATATCTGTGGTTGTCGGGATAGAGCATTTCATCGGCGCATGTCAGTTCGCTTTCAATGATGGCGCGCATGTGCAGATCGCGGATGGCGACGATCCCCTTGAGAATGTCCGGGCTTTCCGTGGGATCCGGCTGATGCAGCATGCCCTTGTATCCGTCGCCCACCGTGCGGGGTTTGTTGGTATAAATCCGTGGGATAACGAGAATTTTATCGCTCACACGCTCGGAAAGTCTCTTCAGTCTCCCAATATAGTCCAAGACCGAAGTCTCATTGTCTGCGGAGCACGGGCCGATGATCAGCAAAAATTTATCGCTCTCTCCCGAAAAAACCTTCTTGATTTCCACATCCCGTTCGGCCTTGATCTTCACATATTTCTCGGGCAGGGGATACATCTTCTTGATTTCCTGTGGAATGGGGAGTTTTCTCTTAAAATTCATATTCATAGCGTTGCTTTCCTTCTTTCAACAAAATTCATTTATCGAACAGCGTCCTTCTCTCGGTGGATTTTTTCATCATACGACGCATTTCTTCCTTGTCCCCCTCTTCCACCGCCTTCTTTAACCGCTCGAATTCCCTTTCAAAAGCGTTCATTTCGCGCAGGAGGGCGTCTTTGTTGAGCACAAACAGTTCGCTCCACATTTCATCGTTGATCTTGGCAATGCGGGTCAGATCTCTGAAAGAGTCCCCCGTGTAGAACTGAAGATTGGGGTTATCGTTGGAAGTCATCAAAGAAACGGCAATACAGTGGGTGAGTTGTGAAAGAAAAGCGATGGCTTCGTCGTGTTCCTCGGGAGAAAGTTGAGAAATTTTCTCAAAGCCCAGAACCTTCCCCAACTCCCGACAGCGTTCAATGGCAGAGGGCGTGTTTTTGGACGTGGGCGTGATGATATAGTTTGCGCCTCTGAAAACGCTTTCGTCGCTGTTTTCCACGCCGCTGCGCTCTCTCCCGGCCATGGGGTGCGCGGAAATGAATTCCAGATCATCTCTCAGCATTTCCTGAACTCTATAGACCACGCATCCTTTCACACCCGTCACGTCGGTTAAAAGCGCATGAGGTTTGATCATATCCTGATAGCGCTCGATCCAAGCGATAAAGGTATGGGGATACAGCGCGAAGATGAGAAGATCCGCGCTGCCTACCAATTCCTTTGTAGGCTCGACGGCTCCTCCCGCAACGATTTTGTTTTTCAAAGCGAATTCTATGGAGGAAGGGGAGCAGTCGATGGCGTATACCCGATATCCCTGTTTGGTCAACGCGCGGGCATAACTTCCGCCAATCAGCCCCAACACAATCAGAATATTCTGATCCTTGTCCATTCCGGTTTTCGTCACTCCTTGGTCACCTCGATTCCCAGAGCAGCAAGACGTTCAAAAAAGTCAGGGAAACTTTTTGAAGCGTTCTCCGCGCCCTCAATTTCTCCCCCCGTCAGCGTCAGAAGAACGGCGCAGGCCATGACGATTCGGTGATCGCCATGGGCGGTCAACGGAACGGTGGGAGGGATCAATCTTCCTCCGTAAACGGTGATTTCATCCTCTGCAATGTCGCACCGGACGCCGAATTTCTTCAGTTCTTCCGCCATTGCCGCGCCTCTGTCGCTCTCCTTTGCGGCAAGCCGACCGGTTCCCAAAAGTTTCACCCGGTTTTTCGCTGCGGCCAGAGCCATAAGAATGGGCGCCAGATCCGGGCAATCGGAAATGTCCAGTTCCGCTCCCTCCTTTTCAAGAAGGGGAAAATATTTTTCATAAATCCGGTCGCCCTGAACGCTGTCCGGTTCAAGGCCCGAAATATCAATCTTTCCGCCCACCGCGTTCATCGCCGCAAAAAAGGAAGCGCCTGAGTAGTCTCCCTCCACTGCGTATCTTCGGGGCGTATACTTCTGGCCGCCGGGGATCAAAATTTCGGAATCATCGGTGAATTTTGCCGAAACTCCAAACTTCGCCATCACCTCCAAGGTCATTTTCATGTAGGAGCGGCTGGTAACTTTCCCATTGAAAACAATCCGGCTGTTTCCTTCAAGAAGAGGAAGAGTCATCATCAAACCGCTGGCGAACTGACTTGAAACCTGGGCGCTGATTTCATAGTCTCCGCTGGAAAGCGGTCCTTTAACAAATAACGATTCCTCTTTGGAAACAAAGGGCAGTTTTTGTTTTTCGCAGATTGCGGCATATTCCGACAGCGGTCTTGCCAAAAGGCGTTTGGTGCCGGTTAAAACTGCGGGTTCCCGTGAAAGCAGCGCGACGGCCGTCATAAACCGCAAAGTGCTGCCGCTTTCTCCGCAGGGCAGAGGCGCTGAAGCCCGCGCGCACACAGGGTCAAATCCCACAACACGGAGAAAGGACGGGGGCAATCCGTCGCGGTCAAAAGAAGCGCCCAAAACTTTCAGGCAATCGACGGTGGCGACAACATCTTTTGAGGGGTAAATCCCCTCCAAAACACTCTCCCCCCGCGCGAGCGCGGAGCAGATCAGCGCTCTGTGCGAAAAACTTTTGGAGGGAGGAGCGACAAATTTCCCGGCGGGAATTCCTTTTTTGATTGAAACCTTCATAAACTTCCTTTCCGGTCACGGCAGATGGCGTCAAGCGTGTCGATGGCCTCCAAATACCCGTCTGTACCGTGTCCCGATATCGTTTTCAGACACGCCGCCCGCACAAAACTGATTTTTCGGAACTCCTCCCGCGCGTCCACATCCGAAATGTGTACTTCCACCGCAGGAATCCCCACCGCCTTGAGCGCATCGAGAAGCGCGACGCTGGTGTGCGTGTACGCACCGGGATTCAGGACGATCCCGTCATATTTATGATATGCCTTCTGAATTTTCGAAACCAACGACCCCTCGCAGTTGGATTGAAAGATCTTCACGCCGATTTTCCTGCGCTTGCAGTGTGTTTTGATCTTTTTTTCAAGGGAACGGTAGGTTTCCCTCCCGTAAATATCGGGTTCCCGGATTCCCAGCATGTTGAGGTTCGGCCCGTTGAGTACAAGCAGTTTCATTTGACGGCTCTTCCTTTCCCACCCGTTTCTGTGTTTTTTGTATTGCAGGACAGCGCGTACACACCAAAAACTTCCTAAGTGTATCCGCCCCAAAAGTATCTGAAAAACCGTGCGGCGGTTTTTCGAATTTTTTTCAGTTTCACAAATGCCGAAGGCCGAGCGCCGACAGCACCGCCTCAAAGGTCTCTTCCACCGTTCCATCACCCTCTACCCGAAGGTCTGCCGACGCACAATAGACGTCGTACCGTTCGGCATAGCGGCGCGCGATCAATTCCCTGCTGTTGGAAAGCGGACGGTCGTCGGTTGCCATAAGTTTCTCCGGGGAACGGTCGATGAACACCACCCTGCCGTTTTTTTTCAAATTTTTAACGTTCTCTTTTTTAAGTACCGCGCCGCCGCCGCAGGCGATCACACACCCGGTTCTTTCGGAAATTTTCTCCACAATCAGGCGCTCCTTCTCCCGAAAAGAAGGTTCCCCTTCCTCCCTCAGAATCTGTGCGGGAGATTTGCCGAACCGTTTTTCAATTTCCTCGTCGCTGTCTATAAAGGGTCTTCCCGTATACGCCGAGAGCATTTGACCCACGCTGCTCTTTCCGCAGGAAGGCATGCCCACAAGCACGGCATTCTCCTTTTCGGCCGCCAGTTTTTGAAAAATTCTTTCGGTAGCGTCCTCCGGCTGTGTTTTTCCCGTAAAGAGTTCCGATGCCCGTACCGCCTGCGCCACAAGCATGTACAGTCCCCCTTCGGCAGGCACATTCCGTTCAAGAGCGTCCTGAACCAACTGCGTGCGCAGGGGATTGAACACCGCATCAATCACTCCCGAGAGATTTTCAAACGTTCCGATGTCCAAAGGGCTATGGAGAATGTCCGGATACATGCCGACAGGAGTGGTGTTGATCACCACTGTCGGCGCCGTTCTGTAGAGCCTTTTCGCCTCTTCATAGCCAATGTTTTGATCTTTTGGGGTTCTGCTTACCGTCACGACCTTTGCCGCACCCAACTTTTTGGCGGCGACGGTCGCCATTTTGGATGTTCCCCCTGATCCCAGAATCAGAGCGGTCGCTCCCGAAAGATCCACACGCGCGTGCCTGATCAGTTGGATCATCCCGTACAAATCCGTGTTGTATCCCCACAGTTTTCCCCCCCGGTTGAGCACCGTGTTTACCGAACCGATACTCTGTGCCTCCGGATCAATTCCGTCAAGGAAGGGAATGACCGCGCTTTTATAGGGAATGGTGACGTTGATACAGTCAAATTCCCTGCGGCGTAAAAATTCCTCCAGTTCCTCCCGGCGCACCTCAAAATTCTCATAGACGTAGTCGCCCAGTTCCGCATGTATTTGTTTTGAAAAACTGTGCCCCAACTTTTCGCCAAGCAAACCCGCTTTCATTCTCTGTTCGTTCCCCCTTCAAGCGAAAATTTCAAAGGTTCCGACCGCCTTTTAAATTGCAAAAAGGAAAATCGGTGCCGTACCTCAGCGCCAACGCGTCGCACACCGTCAAGGCGGTCACCGCCGAAACCACCGGACAGGCTCTGTGCACAATCGCCGGATCGTGCCTGCCTACGATTTCAAGAATCTGCTCCTCTCCCGTGTAAAAATTCACGGTTTGCTGCGCTTTTCCGATGGAGGGCGTGGGTTTCACCGCGCAGGAGAAGACGATGGGCATTCCGTTGGAAATCCCGCCGTTGATTCCCCCGTTGTTGTTGGTTTTCGTATAGATTCTGCCGTTTTCAGAATAAAAACTATCGTTGGCCGCGCTTCCACGCATTTCCGAAAGAGCGAATCCCGCGCCGAACTGAATGCCCTTCACCGCCGGAACAGAGAACACCGCGTGTGACAGCATCCCCTCCAGACTGTCAAACCACGGTTCGCCCACACCCGCGGGAAGACCCAAAACCTCAGTTTCAAGCACGCCGCCCACGCTGTCCCGGTCTTTTAGGGCCGCGAGAATCGCTTCTTTCATGTCTTCGCGCGCCTTCGAAGAAAGGGTGGGAAACTCCTCTCTGTCGAGAATATCCAACTCCTCTCCGCTGCCGGAAAAGGGGATATCCTGTACGCCCGCGCAACGCAGTACGTGTGTTCCCACGCGCACGCCGCACAGATGCAGCGCTGACTCGCACACCGCGCCGGCGGCCACGAGCGCCGCCGTGATCCTTCCGGAGAAATGCCCTCCGCCGCGCCCGTCCTGAAACCCATGATATTTGATATAGGCGGTATAATCCGCGTGTCCCGGGCGCGCTTTTCCCTCGTCCTTCTCATAATCGGCGCTTCTCTGCGCCTTGTTGGGGATCACAATGCATAGGGGCGTGCCGGTGGTTTTGCCGCCAAACACACCGCTGACGATTTCAAAGGGATCTTCCTCCGCTCTTCCGGTGGAAATAGCCCCCGACGGACGGCGGCGCTTCAGTCTTTGCGCGATGAACTGTTCGTTTACCGCAATCCCCGGCGCCAATCCATCCAGTACCGCGCCGATATACGCACCGTGGCTTTCGCCGAAAAGCGTCAGCGCCACACTTTGGCCAAAGGTGTTCTTCATGGTTTCTCCCGATTTTCCCACCTTAGTCGGTGTGAAATTTTCCTTTCCGCAAAACATTTAAGGCCCGCCAGCAGTTCTCGGCACTTTTTCCTGCCATTTTTGTGGCAGCGTCAGCAAACTCACCGACGGCATTCGCCGTGTCGGCGGCGCGGCGGCGACAAGCCGTCCGCCGTCTCTCGGTCATTGACGAATCACACGGGTAAGACGACGGGACAACTCCTCAAAAGACGTCCTGACAATTTCGAAAGTGCCGATTTCGTTCACAAAAACCGCGTTGGCGGCCCCGCTTTGAATTTTTTTGTCATGGGTGGCGGCAAACTGGTCTTTTGCTCTT
>CANQNM010000006.1 GCA_947625265.1 uncultured Clostridia bacterium | reverse complement strand
AAGGGGCTTGCCGATATTTGGCTGCCTGACTTCAAATTCTTTGGAAGGGAAGAGAGCGCCGCCTTCGCTTCGGCGCCCGACTACGCGGAAGTTTGCGTCGCGGCGCTTGTTCAGATGTTCCGGCAGGTGGGAAAACCCTCGTTTGACCGTCGGGGCATGCTCCAAAAGGGTGTGATGGTTCGTCACCTGATTCTGCCCTCCAAACGAAAAGACAGCATCGCCATTTTAAAATGTCTTTCATCCCTTTTCCGAAAGGACGAAATCCTTCTCTCTCTCATGAGCCAGTATTCTCCCATGCCGAACGCGGCCGTCGGGCAGCACCCGCAATCCGCGCCCAACGCCCTTGAGTGCCTCAGGCGGCGGATCACCACCTTTGAGCAGCAAAGCGTGGCAGCGGTCGCGCGGGAATTGGACTTTGAGGGATACACGCAGGAGCGCAGTTCCGCCTCCGCCGACTTTATCCCTCCCTTTGATCTCACCGGGGTTTAAAAACGCAGAATTCAAACATTCAACAGTCAATAGTTCAATATCCCACCATTCGCAAACCGAAACAAAACAGCGTCGAAATTTCCGGCTCTGCTCTGTTTCGGTTTTTTGTTCTTCCCCTCTTTTGCCAAAACAAACTTGTAAAACCTTCGCACTTCCTTCGACCTGCGTCCGCGAGATTTCGTTCACGGGGCTGCGCCCACTGAATTCCGTCCACCGGGTTGCGTCCGTCGGATTTTGCCCGCGAGGTCGCCTCCGCCGGATTTCGCCCGCAAAGTTGCGTTCACGGGGCTGCGCCACTGAATTTCGTCTTCCGGGTTTCGCCCGTCGGATTTTGCCCGCGAGTTCGCCTCCGCCGGATTTCGCCCGCCCGGTTGCGTTCACGAAGTTGCGCCACTGAATTTCGTCCACCGGGTTTCGTCCGTCGGACTTTGCCCCCGAGGTCGCCTCTGCCGGATTTCGCCCGCAAAGTTGCGTTCACGGGGCTGCGCCCACGGGGTCTTTTGCATTTCGTTGCAGGATTCTTCCGGCAGTCTGAAGAAATTTTTTAAAAAAGGTTCTTCGGTGGGGTTTGGGACAGGGTGCCTGGCTTTGTGTGCGCTTTAAAGAATTTTTCTTTGAAATTTTTCTCCCGGGGAACCACGGCGCCCGATGGATCATACAATGAAAATAGCCGGATGCTTATATCTTTTTATACCTGTGCGAAAGGAAGATATGAATATGAACTTGAAAGTCGCCGTGATCGGCGGAGACAGGCGCACGCTTTATGCGGCGAAAGAACTAACCAAGGCCGGCGCGCACTGCTGTCTGTACGGACTGGAAGGGGATGTTTCGGGCAACTGCAACGGCTTCACACAGGGCAGCTGCAACGCCCCATATCTCCTTTCCGAAGCGCTGCAGGGCGCGCAGGCAATTCTTTTGCCGGTTCCCGTTTCCAGGGACGGAAAAACGGTTTTTATGCCGCTGTCGTCGAAAAAGACAGAACTGAAAGATCTCTGCAAATGTCTGCCGGAGGGCCTTCCGGTGTACGGGGGAAATCTTCCCGAAGAACTGAAAAAGGGCCGTCCATATGTAGATTTGCTGGAGAAAAAAGAATTCACCGAGGCAAACGCTTTACCCACCGCCGAAAGCGCGCTGGCTCTGGCAGCGCTGAACTACGAAGGACTGCTTTCGGGCAGCCGCTGCGCCATCGCGGGTTATGGAAACATTGGAAAAATCCTCGCGAGACGTCTCATGGCGCTGGGCGTTCGGGTTCAGGTGTATGCGCGCAGAGCGGAAAGTCGCAGACAAGCGCATCTGTCCGGAATGGACGCGTATGAATTCAAAGATCTTCCCGATCGGGCAGGGGATATTGATATCTTTTTCAACACCGTCCCTTTCCCCCTTCTTGACGAAACAGTGACGCCGCTGTTCAAAGAGGAAGCTCTCTATATGGAATTGGCCTCGCCTCCCTATGGCATGAACGATCGGGGTAGGGAAAAACTGAACTGCAAACACCTGATGGCGTCCGGTCTCCCCGGCAAGTATAGCCCTCTCTACGCCGGAAAACTCATCGCCGGTACCATTCTTAAAACCGTGCAGTAAATACAGGGCCTTCTTGCCCGGCAAAATTTTTGCCAGGCAGGTATAGGCCCTCTCTATGCCGGAAAACTCATCGCCTACACGATTCTTAAAACGATGCAATAAACACAGGACGTCGGCGCCCGAATCCTTTTCGGCTCCGGGTTTTTGTCTGACCGCCGAAAAACGGCGTTCTTTTCGGTCAGACGAAAACTTCAAAGAAAGGAGGCTTTCTCTATCGAAAGCCACGGTTAAAATTATGAAAATTTGTTACGGCTTCTGCGGATCTTTCTGCACTGTCGCCCGATCTTTTGCGGTTTTGAAACAATTGGTTGACGAAGGACACGAGGTTCTGCCGGTGGGAAGTTACAATTTTTTGCATACCGACACGCGCTTTGGAAAAGCGGAAGATTGGATAAAAAAAATTGAAACCCTCTGCGGCCGTCCCATGATCGCCTCCATCGAGGAAGCGGAACCTGTCGGCCCGGTGTTGAAGCCCGATTTGATGATCATCGCGCCCCTCACCGGCACATCCCTGTCAAAATTGGCCTGCGGCCAGTCGGACACCCCCGTAACGCTCGCCGCCAAGGCTCACCTGCGCAATCAGCGTCCCCTGCTTCTCGCCCTTGCCACCAACGATGCGCTGGGCGCCGGTTTTGAAAACCTCGCGAAACTATACCAGAGAAAGAACGTTTTCTTCGTTCCGCTTCTACAGGACGATCCCCTGAAAAAACCCAATTCGCTGGTCAGCGTCTTTGAAAAAATTCCCCTCGCCATGGAATACGCCATGAAAGGAAAACAGTTGCTTCCTCTTTTTGAAAGAACCTGAGCAAAATATCAAAGGTCCAACCCGCCCAAAGGGTGCTTTTGCTTTCCTCTTGGAATCTGCGAAAACCTTTTCTTTGGAATATTGGGAACAGAATATCCGCCAAAACACCGGGCCGTCGGGTTTCGTAAAACCCGGCGGCCCGAATATTGAAAATCTGTATAAAAACCGTAAAACAAGCGCGTCGCGTACGGCGGATGTAAAAAGTCAACCGTTCTTGTTTTTCTCTTCCAACGCCACAATCACTTTCCGGTTGTTGTCAACACCCACCGAATAGGTGGTCACGCCTTTGATGTTCTGTACTTCGGAATGAATGATCCTTCTTTCGTAGGGAGTCATGGGATCCAGCGCGATGTTCTTTTTGTATTTCAACACCCTCTGTGCAGTTCTTCTGGCAAGCGCCCGGAGCGTTTCCGCACGCCGTTCCCGGTAGTCCTCGACGTCTATAAGAATTCTGCGGTAGTTGCGTTCGTCTGTCTCATCGGTTTTCTTGTTGGCGGCAAGATTGACGAGATACTGCAGCGCATCCATCGTTTCTCCGTGATACCCGATAAGCGCGCCGGCGTTTTCCCCCGAAATGCGGATGAGAAACTCTCCGTCGGGACCTTCCTCCCCTTTCGCAGACGCTCCGATGTCCATGCCGTCCAGCAAAAGGTTTACAAATTCCAACGCCGTAACAGTGGGATCCGAAACGTACGTCACCTTCAGTTTCGCCTCCACCCTTCCAATCCCGAGGAACACTCCCTTTTTCGGTTCCACCAAAACCTCATACTTCAGTTCGGAAGGCATCACACCCAATTTGGAAGCACCGTTTTCCAATGCTTCCTTTACGGTCGCGCCTGTGACAATCAATTCCTGTTTCAAAGCGGCTCCTCCTGTCTCATTTTTTCTTCCCGTTGTGTTTTTCGTTTTTGCCGGTTTGTTCACTTTCGACAGCGTTTCCGTCTGTTTCCGCGTTTTCGTCTTTCCCCGTATCCGCGGTTTCGGCTGTCTTTCGGTTTTCGGTTTCTTTCGCTTTTTCCGTGCTTTCCGTCTGTTTTGGGGCTTCTGTCTGTCCAAGAATTTCTGCCTTATCCGGAATTTCTGCCTCGCTCAGGGGTTCTTTGTTTTCTCCGGTCTTTGCTTTTTTCCCTTTCTTTCCCTCGCCGTTCCTTTCAGGTTCCTTCTTGAGCGGCGCCTTCGGAACCGCGCTGCTTTGCGCCTTTTGTTCCTCTTTCATCGGGGGAAGAACAGGGTAGTCTTCGTCGTCATCGTCAATGTGGTGCAGTGAACGAACCTTCGGCTTGTTGGGATCGGACGGCGTTTTCTTCTTCACTTCCCGAATATCCCGGCCCTTATTGTATTCCTTTTCGGCTCTTTTGTAGTCTTCTTCGGTAAATACCGGGAAGGGAATCATCTTCTTCAGGATGAATTGCTGCAGCGTTCCTAAAATATTCTGGAAAATCCAGTACACGCCCAACACCGCCGGAAACATGAAGGTGAACACCGTGCTCATGGCGGGCATGGAGAGATCCATGATCTTGTTCGCAAGAGACATGTCGGGCATGCCCTCCGCAGGTTCCTCGGTTACGGCCCCAGTCATTTTTCTGTTCAGTTTCATGCTGAGCCAAACCGCAAGGAACGTGATCACGGGAATGAGCAGATAGAGCACTGCCGGCCATTCAAAGGTGATTTTGGGCGTGACCGACAAGTCGATATAGTTTCCGAAAGCGTAGAAATTGGGCAACCCTGAGAGAGTTTTCCCGGACATCCCCACTACGTCGCTGAACTTGTCCCAGTTGTCGCGCAAAACCGCCACAAGATCCAACTCGGTCAACCGTGCCGCCGTGCCGGAGGACACCGCCGTCCGGATGTTCTCCGAAAGGTTCAGCGTCGAAACGTCGTTGTAGCACAGCACGTTCTTGATGGCGTTGATGGTGGTCTGGGAATATCCCGCCACGTAACTCAGTGGATTTCGGATCACCTCGTAAAGCAGGATGATGATGGGAAACTGGATCAGCAGCGGCAAACACCCGCCAAAGGGACTGATTCCTTCCTTCTGCTGCGCCTCTAAGATCTCCTGCTGCATTTTCTGTGCGGTGACCTGATCGGTTCTGCCCTTGTATTTGTTTTGAATTGCCCGCTGTTTTGGCCTGAAATAGGCCTGTTTTACCATGCTCTTCTGCTGTTTGTAGGAGAACCAGAAGAAGAGAACCTTCATCAGCACGGCAAAGACAAACAGAGTGAAAATATAACTGGGTACAATGCCGTTGATCAGCGACAGCAGTTTTCCTACAGGCATCAGGATGTAGTATTTTATCCCCTTTTTCTCCTGCGCGTCGTTGTGCTTTTCATCCTCTTCCACAAACCAACTGTCGTATTTCTTGACGGTTTTTCCGTCTATTTCCACTTCCTTGACGCCGACGCCCGCTTCCTCGGCCTTTTTCTCGTCCGCCTCCACAATCGAAGAGTTTACGTTCGACAAACAACCGACGGCGAGAAAAAGCGTGGCCAAACAAAGAAACAGCGCAAGCGTCGCGCGGATGTTTTTTTTCATTTGACGGTTTTTTCCTTTCTTTTTCCGGCAACGATGCGCCGGCGGACGGTATTCAAATTTCCCATCCTCACTGTGAAATTTCAAAGGCTCGGGACTCCGGACGAACCGCCGAACAGGTTCGGACGCGCGTGCGCGCCGCAAGAATACAACCGCCGCCCTTTGCCTTCTCTCGTTTTCTTCGCGTATCAATCAGAATTCGGTGAGTATACGCCTCGTCACCGAAAAAACCACGGAACTTCGACAATTTGCAAATTGCTGAGAACCGCGGGGAATTCAAAACTCCCGCCATATGGCATACGCTTCCTTGCCTTTCGGAAGTTTTTTTCCTACATTCAAACGGGAAGAGAAATCTTTCTAAAATTTTACTTTTTACTTTCTTTTGCTTTTTTCCCTTTTTTCAGGCACGGGATCATACCCGCCTTTGGAAAAAGGGTTGCATCGCAGAATCCTCCAGACGCTAAGAAAAAAACCGCAAAAAATACCGCGCTTTCTGAACGCTTCCATCGCGTATTCAGAACAGGTAGGAAGATATTTACATTTGCTGCTTCCAAAAAAAGAAGAGAGAAACCGCCTGTAGAATTTCACGGGAAGAAGTGCGCTCTCCACCAAAAACCGGTGAACGGCCGCCAAAAACGCCCTCATTCAAACATCTCCAACCTTTCAAAGGCTCTGACCAATTCACCCTTGATTTGGTGTGTTTTCTGCTTTCCGGCGCCCTCTTTCGCGCAGAAAACGATAAGTTTTCCCTTTTTTAACGGAGTTTCCTTCTCAATCTGCCGGTACGCTTCCCTGATGATTCTTTTGATTCTGTTTCTCTCAACCGCCGAACCCAGTTTTTTTGAAACCGAAATTCCCGCACGGTTGATCTTTTTCTTGAGAGGGTGTTCTTTCTTCAGTCTCGCGGCGTGAAGATCCTTTAGCACATACACCGTTACAAATCTTCCTCCGGCGCGGTTCTTTGCCGCGTAAACCTTTAAAAACAGGTGATTTTCACACAGAACCCCATATTTCATCAAAAGCGTTGCCTCTTTTACCTCTTTTGCGACGTATGACGTATGACGATGCTTTTTTGCTTGCCGTAAGCGCAAGCCCCGTGCGTTTTCAGATTTCAAATTTCAGATTCGGGATTTTCAAAAGACGAAAATCACAAAACCGCATATTCAAAAGAACGCGCTTTTTTTAAACTTTTTCCCCGCAAAAAACCGCCGGATCACCCTTTTCCTGCCCGGAGGAAAAATCGCAGACGCCTTCCCCCAGTTCCCGACTCTACAGGACGCAGCCGCGCGCCCGCAAAACCAAAAACAAAACAAAAAGAGTGCAGAGGGAAGACAACGTCTTTGCGGGGCTTTGCCCCGCGCCCCATTTAAGGGACTTTTTCCGAAAAATCCCCTAAAAACCTTCAAAAACTTTTGAAAAAGGAGGTCGATACTTTCTTCACCTTTTGAAAAGTCGGTTTGTCTGCGGGCTGAAGAGTGTTTTTCCCTTTCTCCCGGGTTGTGTTGCGGCGTTCGGAACTGCATCCGAAAAACCGTTTTCGCAATTTCTCTTTTTTACCGAAAAAAACTGATGCCCGACGGTATATATGCCTGACGGTGCAGTCCTTCCCATCAGTAGGAAAGTCTCGCTCTGCCCTTCTGCCGTCTTCTCTTCAAAACTTTTCTGCCGTTGGCTGTGCTCATTCTTTTTCTGAACCCGTGCTCTACCTGTCTTTGACGTTTTTTGGGCTGGTATGTTCTTTTCATCGCCGAATACACCTCGCTTTCGTTTCGATTTTTCTTTTCGATTTCTTCCGTTTTCCCGTTGCGACGTCTTTTATTATATACCGAAAAACCGGAAATTGTCAAGGGCAATTTTCGTTTTTTCCACTGAAAGGAAGTTTTTTTGGCCATGCAAAGGTAAATTTTTTGTAAATTTGTGAATAGGTCTTGCCAAAAGGTGATATATATGTTATAATAAATATAAATATAATTACATGCGCCGCTCACCGCACAGAGGATCGGGAATCAAACGGGAAATCTGGTGAAAAGTTTTTGAAAAGGGTTTGGAAAAAACTTTTTTCAAAAAGTTTTCCCCAAATCAAAGTGAAGACAAAGTCTTATGCGGGGCTTTGCCCCGCGCCCCATGTAAGGGACTTTTTAGGAGGAATTGTCGGATTAACGGCGCTTCCGCACTTTTTCGGACGCGTAAAACGCCGATATAGGGCGTAAACCGTGAACCGTAAACATACAAAAAGATTTTCACCCTGTTAAAGGAAAGGAAGTTTATATGCAGTCACTGAATGAGATCTGGGCCTCGGTTCTCGAAACTTTAAGGGAAAAAAGCACAAAATCGGTATACGATCTCTGGTTCGCCGATACAAAACTTATTTTTCTTGACGGCGATCGGGCAGTGGTCACCATCGACAGCGATTTAAAAAAAGACATTGTGGAAAAACGCTATACCGCTCCGATGACCGAAGCTCTGTGTGAAATCATCGGATTTGACCCGCTGATCAAAGTGGTTTCCACCGAAAAAGGGGAACCGGATCTTCCGAAAATTCTCAAAGAAGAAACAAAAACCGACGAACGGTTTTTCTCAGGAAAACAGGAGTTCGGCGATCCTTTACACCCCTCGGGTTCCCCCGAAGGCCTTCACGGGTCCCGACAAACGGGTTCCTTAGAAAATTCCAAAGAATCCGGTTCATACAACATGCCTTTCATTCCGCAGATGTCCAACACGGAGTACACCTTTGACAATTTTATCGTGGGTTCCTCCAACAAAATGGCGCACGCTGCCTGCACGGCCATCGCCAAGAAACCCTCCTCCTCTTTCAATCCTCTCTTCATCTACGGCGCCAGCGGTCTGGGAAAAACGCATCTGCTGTATGCCATCATCAACGAACTGCACGCCAATTTTCCGCAGATGAACATCGTATACGTCAAGGGCGACGATTTCACAAACGAACTGGTCGCAAGCATCGCGGGGGAAAACACGCTGGCGTTCCGCAACAAGTACAGAAAGGCGGATGTTCTCCTCATCGACGACATTCAGTTTATAGCGGGAAAGGAATCCACGCAGGAAGAATTTTTCCATACGTTCAACGCTTTGTATGAAGACCACAAGCAGATCATTCTTGCCGCAGACCGTCCGCCCAAGGACATGAAAACGTTGGAAGACCGGCTGCGGGGGCGCTTCGAATGGGGACTGATCGTAGACGTACAACTTCCCGACTATGAACTGCGCCTTGCGATTCTAAAGAACAAAGCGAAGAACATCGGGGTCAATATTCCTTTGCCGGTTCTGCAATTTCTAGCTGAGAGCCTCCGTTCCAACATCAGACAACTGGAGGGAGCGGTGAAAAAGATCGCGGCGCAAGCGTTTTTAAGCGGCGCGCCGGTAACCGAGGAGATGGCCAAGGGGTGCATTGCGGAGTTGACGGCGGGCAACGAACCCGTTTCCCAGGTGGTAGATCGAATCATCGCAAAGGTTTCCGGGAATTACGGGCTGACCCCGGCGGACATCAAAAGCAGAAAAAAGACCAAGGAAATCGCCACGGCAAGGCACATTTGTATTTACATCATTCGCAGTATTACCGACATGTCTTTGCCGGCAATCGGAAAAATCTTTGACAGGGATCACTCTACCGTGATGGCGTCCCTTGCGGTGATTGAGAATGAAAAAAAGAAATCTCCCATTCTGGAAGTGGAGATTCTCGATCTCATCAAGGACATCAGAGGAATGTGAAAAAAGCGTTTCGGATATTCGGATGTGGGATTGAACCGATAGGTTTGGACTTGAAAAAACGAAGAAATGTAAAGATTTATATATAGGACAGACGTAGCAGCAATAGGGGCTGGGGAAACTGTGGGAAAGTGCGAAAACGGCCGTATTTTCCGATGTTTCCGAAAACCGCAGATTCTTTAAATCGCGCGGGAAGTTTGAAGAAGAACCTGTGGAGAACAGAAAGGGGTCTGAGGGCCGCGGATTTTAGCCGACAGATCCGCCCAGGGATTTGAACAGGTTTTTTACACAAAAAAATATTTTCCACAGAAATTTTTGTGGAAAAGTTGAAAAGTTTTCCCTTTTCTCTGTGGAAAACTCAAGGATTTTTGAGTTTCAGCCCGCAGACAACCTTACTTTTCAAAAGGTGAAAAGAGTATCGACCTCTTTTTTCAAAAGTTTTTGAAGATTTTTAGGGAACTTTTCGGGAAAATCCCCTAAATGGGGCACGAGACAAAGCCCCGCGAAGACTTTGTCTTCACTCTGATCAAAGTTCATATTCACAAATGCACAGAAAGGATCGGGTTTACGCATATATGAAAATTGCAGTAGACAAGGAGTTGTTTATTGAAGCGCTGACGCCCGCGATGAGCGCGGTTTCAGATAAAAACACCATCACGCAGTTGGAAGGCGTTCTTTTTACGACGGAAGGAAACGACAGGTGCGTTCTTTCCACCTACGATTTGGAGAAGGGATACAGGACGGCGGTGAAGGCGCAGGTGCGGGAACAGGGATCCTTCATCATCAACGCCTCAAAACTTTTCAGAATGATCCGGATGATGCCTGAACGGGAGGTAGTCATTGAGGTCAACGACCGGTGTCAGGCGAAAATCAGCAGCGGAAATTCGCTCTTTTCCCTCTCCGCTCTTCCAGGAGGAGATTTTCCGAAACTTCCCGATCTTGAAGGGGAAGGGAACGTGGAAATCTCTCAGGGACTTTTAAAGAAAATGATCGGGCAAATTCAACACGCTGTCTCGGTGTCCGATCAAAGACCCGTGCTTAGCGGCGCGTATTTCAATCTCACATCTCATGGACTTTGTATGGTTTCCTGCGATGGAAACCGTCTGGCCAAGAGAGAGAAAGACTGCGCGCTGAAAGTGGGCGAAGGGGAGCAGGATTCCTTCATTGTTCCGGGAAAAACGCTCAACGAACTTTCAAAGATGCTTTCCCCCGGGGAAGAAGAGAAAGTGACGCTGTCTTTTGGAAGAAAACATGTGATTTTCCGTATTGGAGAAAGTATTTTCTTCTCTAGACTGATTGACGGCGAATATATAGACTACCGGCGGGTGATTCCCAAGAACAACGGAATTCATGTGGAATTGGACAGAGAGGAACTGATTCAGTGTCTGGAAAGAGTATCGCTGGTTACCGACGACAAATCTGTGGGACAGATCCGGGGGTATGTGAAGTGCGTCTTTGAGGGGGACACGCTGAAAGTGAGTTCCGCTTCCTCTGTCTCTTCGGTGTTCGATGAAATGGAAATAGAAAAAACAGGAGACGATATCACCATCGGGTTCAACTGCAAGTTTCTTTTGGACGCGCTGCGCGCCATCGAGGACGAAAGGATCCGGCTGTCCTTGGCGACGCCTCTCATGAGCGTGGTGATTGAAAGAACCGAAGAACGGCCGGAGGACGTTGAAAACTCCGCGAAGGGCGGAAAAGAGAAAGAGGACGGACGGTATCTTTACATGGTGTGTCCCGTAAAAATGAAAGAATGATCGTTCAAAGGATCGGGTTTACGAATTTCCGAAATATCGGCAATGCGGTCTTGGAATTTTGCCCGGGGATGAATCTGCTGTACGGAGACAACGCGCAGGGGAAGACCAATGCCATCGAGGGCATTTACCTTTTTGCCAGAGGGCGTTCGCACAGAACCGCCCATGAAAAAGATTATATAAAACAGGGTGAGGAATTTTCAAAACTGTTTCTGGAATACGAGGATCAACGGCGGACACAGAGATTGGAATTGGGATATCTGCGCGGCGGCAGGAAGTTCTGCAGAAAGAACGGCGTCGCGGTAAAAAAGATGTCGGAATTCATCGGGAATTTCAGGGCGGTGATCTTTTGTCCGGAATATCTTTCCATTGTCAGAGACGGACCGTCGGAGAGAAGAGCCTACATGGACGGGGCGCTGGCACAATTGGACAGGGAGTATCTTTTTGCGCTCCAGAACTACGGCGCCGCCCTTTCCCAGAGAAACAAACTGTTGGCAGAGTCGCTCTTTCATCCCGAGGCGTTTGAGCAAACCGATGAGTTTTGGACAGAACAGTTGGCGCAGAACGGGGAAATCGTTTCCTTTAAAAGGGCGGAATACGTGGAAAAGATCGACCGGGAAGTGGGAAAAATTTTTAAAGACATGACCGGCGGGGCCGAGGAGCCAAAACTGGTTTACAAAAAACCCATGAAAAAAGAGGAATACCTGAAACTGTATGAGGAGAACCGACAGAGGGAACTGAAAGCGGGTGCGACGCTTTTCGGCACGCATAAGGACGATATAGAAATTTTTATCAACGGCCGTCCGGCGAGAGTTTTTGCCTCTCAGGGACAGCAGAGAAGCCTGGCCGTGGCCATGAAACTGGCGGAGGGACAGGTTTCTTTTGAAAAAACCGGAGAGTTCCCGGTGTTCCTTTTAGACGACGTGTTAAGCGAACTGGACGACCGGCGGAAGCGGTTCATTCTTTCGGGTCTGAGCGGGCGACAGGTTTTGATCAGTTGCTGTGACAGGGATAACGCGGAAAAAATTCCGGAAGGACGGGTGATTATGGTTGAAAAAGGTCAGTATACGCGGATACGGTAAAAACGCCTATATGCGCCTTGAGAACAACCGGTGGCTGCGCGTCGGAGGAATCGTCGCCATTGTGGATTTGGACAGGAGCACCGTCTCGCCGGTGACAAAGAAGTTCGTTTTAAAAAAAGAAAAAGAAGGACTTGTAACCACCGCGTCTTTGGGGTTGCCCAAAAGTTTTGTCCTCTATGACGACGGGCGAAAAGAGCAGGTATACCTCTCTCTCTTTTCCTGCGACGTTCTCAGAAACAGGGCGGAGGAGACGCCGCGGGAGGCCGTAGATGCAAATCCGGAACCGGTTGAACAGAAGAACGCGAAAGAAGATTTTTGAGAACCGTGTTTCCCAGAACCATCCGCTTTTTTACAAAGACACGAAGAACAACTTGGGAAAAAAGGCTTGACCGGAAGGGGCGGGCCGCTTGAAAAATTCGGATAGGAAACTTTGATAGTTTGATAGAAGGTGCGGCAAGCCACAGTGCCCCTGCCGATGGGGCGGGAAAAGCGGGCCCGAACCGACGGTGGGAAGCGGATTTCGATATGGGAACGAAGTTCGGCGAGGGATCGGATTTCAACACGGGAGCAAAGGCCGGCGTGGGATAAGATTTCGACACAGGAACGAAGTTCAGCATGGGATCGGATTTCGACTCAGAGACAAAGGCCAGGGTGGGATCGGATACGAATGAAAAAATTGAAAACATGGAAATACATGGATAGAAACTGTGCAACGGGGCGGCCGAAGAAGGCGAAAACCAGAGACACGGACAGTCAGGAAGACCTTTACGGGCTTTTCCTGAAAAACGAAAGAACAGGAATAGGGCAATGAGTGAGGAAATCAGGAAAAACAGTTACGATGAGTCGCAGATTCAGGTGTTGGAAGGACTGGAGGCGGTACGGAAAAGGCCGGGCATGTATATCGGTTCCACCTCGGTGAAGGGTTTAAACCATCTGGTTTACGAAGTGGTGGACAACGCCATCGACGAATCGCTGGCAGGCTTTTGCAAAAACATTTCGGTGACGATCAATAAGGGCAATACGGTCACGGTGATAGATGACGGGCGCGGAATTCCCACGGGACCTCATCCGAAGTTGGGAATTTCGACACTAGAAGTGGTTTACACCATCCTTCACGCCGGAGGAAAATTCGGCGGAGAGGGGTACAAGGTATCAGGCGGACTGCACGGAGTGGGCGCGTCGGTGGTGAACGCTCTTTCCGAGTGGTTGGAGGTGACGGTTTACGATTCGAGGAACGGCGAGGAATTTTACCAGAAATATTCAAGGGGAAAACCCCTTTCGCCGGTAAAAAGGATTGGAAAAACCGATAAAACCGGAACGAAAGTCACCTTCCTTCCGGACGCCGAAATTTTTGAAACGCTGGAATTTGAATATGAGACGCTGCTCACGAGACTTCGGGAACAGGCGTTCCTAAACGCCGGAATCAACATTGTCTTCACCGATGACAGAGGGGAAAAACCGGTGGTGAACACCCTGTGTTACGAGGGAGGCATCCGCTCCTTTGTGGAGTATCTCAACGAAAACAAGACCGGACTTCACGACGTGATTTTCGTCGGTCAGCAAAACGAAAACAATTCCGCGGAAGTGGCGCTGCAATATACCGATTCGTACAGTGAAACCATTCTGTCCTTTGCCAACGACATTCGAACCACCGATGGAGGAACCCACGAACTGGGATTCAAAACGGCGCTGACAAACGTTCTCAACGATTACGCCCGCAGGTATAAGATTCTGAAGGACGCCGACCCAAGTCTGTCGGGGGAAGACGTGCGGGAAGGATTGGCGGCGGTGATCAGCGTGAAACTCACCGAGGCGGAATTCGAGGGTCAGACCAAGACGAAACTGGGAAATTCCGAGATGAAAACGGTGGTTTCCAAACTGCTCACCGATAAATTGGCGACATTTTTCGAGGAAAATCCAACAGTGATCCGCGCGATTCTCAACAAGGCGGTCACGGCGCAAAGGGCGAGAGAAGCCGCGAGGAAAGCAAGAGAGCAGGCGAGAAGAAAAACAGGTTTGGATTCCGGACAGATGCCGGACAAACTGCGGGACTGCAACGAGCGGGATCCGGCGCTCACCGAACTTTTCATCGTGGAAGGGGACTCCGCCGGAGGATCGGCCACGCAGGGACGGGATTCGCGTTTTCAGGCTATTCTTCCTCTGTGGGGAAAAATGCTCAACGTGGAGAAGGCGCGGGCTGACAAAATCTACGGCAACGACAAATTGTCGCCGGTGATCACGGCGCTGGGCGCCGGTTTGGGCGAAGAGTTCAACGAGAGCAAACTGCGCTACCATAAAATCATCATCATGGCCGACGCCGATGTGGACGGTGCGCACATCCGCACGCTGTTGCTCACGTTCTTTTTCCGGTTCATGCGTCCCCTTATCGAGAAGGGTTATGTATATTCTGCCGTTCCGCCGCTGTACAAGTTGACCCGGGGTAAAACCGTGCGGGTGGCATACAGCGACGAAGAACGGGACAAAGTCAGCGCGGAAATGCGCAAGGACAATCCCAACGTGAAAATAGACATCTCGCGCTTCAAAGGTCTTGGGGAAATGGATCCCGGGGAATTGAAAGAAACCACGATGGATCCGACGAAACGGACGTTAAGGCGCATCACATTGGAGGACGCCGTGGCGGCGGACAGAATTTTCAACGTGCTCATGGGCGAGGACGTTGGGCCGAGAAGACAGTATATCGAGCAGAACGCCCGATATGCCGTGAACCTAGACTATTGAGGCGCCGGAATTTCGGATTTTTTGGCCGTTCTTGGGCGTAAAGGTCTGTGGGGATTGAAGAGCCCTTTTGAAAAAGGCGCGCCAGCCCGCAGACAAACCGACTTTTCAGACGCGAAGAAAGTATCTTCCTCTTTTTTCAAAAGTTTTTGAAGGTTTTAAGGGGACTTTTCGGAAAAATCCCTTAAATGGGGCGCGGGGCAAAGCCCCGCATAAGACTTTGTCTTCACTCTGCGGGGCCTTTTTGAAAAAGACCCTTCAGGGCAGGCTTTTTGGCGAACCCCCGACTCCCGGAGGGGAGAGGAAGTTTCCGCGCACGGGGGGCGGAGGAAAAAAGTTTCCGCGCACGCGGAAGCGAAGGAAGGAAGTTTCTGCATATGCGGAAACAGTGGAACTGTAAATGGCAAAAAAACGTTCAGACTATACCCCGGAAGAAATCACATTTCCGGAACAGGTGATCACCTCTTCCGAACTGGTTCATGAAATGAAAACCAGTTATATAGAGTACGCCATGTCTGTGATTGTGGGCAGAGCGCTGCCTGACGTGCGGGACGGTTTAAAACCGGTGCACAGAAGGATTCTGTACGCGATGTATGAGGACGGACTGACGAGAGATAAACCCACAAGAAAGTGCGCTACCGCCGTGGGCGACGTTTTGGGTCGTTATCATCCTCACGGCGACGCGTCGGTTTACGACGCGCTGGTGCGTATGGCGCAGGTTTTCTCTATGCGCTATCCGCTTATCGACGGACACGGAAACTTCGGTTCTGTGGACGGGGATCCCCCTGCCGCGTACCGGTATACCGAAGCGCGTATGGCGCGCATTGCCGATGAGATGCTGCGCGACATTGACAAAGAGACGGTAGATTGGGATCCAAACTTTGATGAAACGAGGAAGGAACCGAGGGTTCTGCCCAGCCGTTTTCCCAATCTTCTGGTAAACGGATCTTCGGGCATCGCCGTGGGCATGGCCACCAATATTCCTCCCCACAATCTGGGGGAGGTCATCGACGCGACGGTCTGCCTTCTTGACCGTCCCGACGCGGGACTGGAAGAACTGATGGAGCATATCTCCGGCCCTGATTTCCCCACCGGCGGAATGATTCTCGGAAAACGGGGGATTCGCGCCGCCTATGCCACAGGCCGGGGACACATCACCGTGAGGGCAAGGGCGGAAATCGAGGAATACGGACACGATCGGGAGCGGATTATCGTCACCGAACTTCCCTATCAGGTGAACAAGCGACAACTCATCATAAATATCGCCGATCAGGTACATGACAAGAAGATTGAGGGAATTTCGGATCTACGGGACGAATCGGATCACGAGGGCATGCGCATGGTGATCGAACTGAAAAAGGACGCCAACGCGCAGGTAGTTCTCAACACGCTCTTCGTGCAGACCCAGATGCAGACCACCTTTGCCGTCAATATGCTGGCGCTGGTGAACAACCAGACCCAGCCCAAGATTCTGACTTTAAAAGAAATTCTTGAGGAATATATCGCTTTTCAGAAGGATCTGATCAGAAGACGAACGCTTTGCGAACGCAGAAAGGCGATGGAGCGGGCGCATCTGCTGGAGGGACTGATCGTCGCGCAGGAGAATATAGACGAGGTGATCCGGATCATCCGTTCCTCCTACGACAACGCAAAGGAAAACCTGATGGCGCGCTTCGGTTTTTCGGATATGCAGGCGTCGGCCATTCTTGAAATGCGCTTGAAGGCCTTGCAGGGGCTTGAAGAAGACAAACTGAAGGCGGAATACGATGAAATTGAACAAAAAATCGCATATCTGAACACCATTCTTGAATCGGATGAAGTGCTCACCGGCGTGCTCAGATCGGAACTTTTGGAAATCAAAGATAAATACGCGGATGGAAGAAAGACCGAAATTTGCGAGATTGAAAACGAGATTGATGTGGAGGATCTGATCGAACGGCACACGGCGGTGGTCACCATGAGCAAAGCGGGCTATATCAAACGTCTGCCTTCTGACACGTATACGGCGCAGCATCGGGGCGGCAAGGGCATCACTGCGATGACCACAAGGGAAGAGGACTGCGTCACGGACGTGCTGGCGGTGGACTCCCATTCGCTGTTGATGATGTTCACAAGTTTGGGAAAGGTACAGATCATCAAGGCCTACATGATTCCCGAAAGCAGCCGGACGGCGCGGGGAACCAACGTGGTCAACATTTTGCAGTTGGATCCGGGCGAAAAGGTGACAGCCATCCTCTCGGTGTCTGAAGAGAATCTGGAGGAGGAAAAAGAAGAGTATCTGCTTTTCGTCACCGCCAAGGGAACGGTGAAACGCACGCTTCTGTCCGAGTTTTCTGTCAGAAGAAAAGGAGGAAAACGCGCGCTGACGTTGGATGAAGACGACGAACTGGTATATGTGCGGCGTACGCTGGGCAACGACAGGGTGCTCATCGCCACAAGGAACGGCATGGCGGTTTGTTTTGAAGAAAAAGACGCCCGCGTGATGGGAAGGACCGCCAGAGGCGTGCGGGGCGTCCGGTTGAGCGACGGCGACAGGGTTGTAGGCGTGACGCTGGTAAAGGAGAACATGACGCTTGTGACCGTCACCGAGAAGGGCTACGGCAAGAGATGCGCCTTCGATGAATTCCCGGTGCACAACCGGGGCGGCAAGGGCGTGCGCTGCCACAATCTCACCGAAAAAACCGGACCGCTCGCCGGAGTGGGAACGGCAGGCGAAAATATGGATATGATGCTGATGACCGACGAAGGTGTGGTGATCCGGATTGCCGTTTCGGACATTCCGGTGTACGGACGGTCGGCGAGCGGCGTGATCGTGATGCGGGTACCCGAGGGGGCAAGGATCGTCAACTTTACGCTGATGGAGCGGGAAGGCGACAATGGGGACGCTTCAAATGGAAGAGACCCGTCGGACGAACCGGTTTTCAGTGAAGGCGTCGAAGAGAACCTGCAGGAGGTCTTCGGGGAAACAGCCGACGGCGAAACAACCAACGGGGAAACAACCGACGGGGAAGCAACTGACGGGGAAGCAACTGACAGGGAGTAAGACAGAGGGAAGAGCAAAAGAAGGTTTTCGGCCCGAATTCGGCATGCCGACAGCCGACAGTGGGCAACCGGCGGTCGGCAAAAGGGGGAACTTTCTGAACGGAACGGGGAAAACCCGCGGTCGGGAAGTTCCCGAGGGATCCCGATTTTCGAAAGAACCTGTTTCGGGAAAATCTGTTTTTGGAAAAACCTGTTTTTTGGGGAAACCTGTTTTCGGGGAAACCTGTTTTCAGGGAAACCTGAATTTCCGAAGACCTTTACATTTTCCGGAAGAAAGGCGGGGCAAACCCCGGGAAAGGGAAAATCTACAATGAGAAAATTGAGTGCGGGCGTTCTTTGTCTTTTGACGCTTTCTGTGCTGCTGTCTTCCTGTGCGCTCATCGGGAAACCGTCGGACGGGGAAATTCAGCGCGTCATGGAAGAGATTCTTCCCGCATCGTATGAGGCGACGTACATTGTGTATGGGCCGGGTATCGAGATCGAAAAGAATTTTGCGATTGATCCGGACTGGACAGCCGCGCACTACGCGCCGGTGGCGGCGGACTACAAGTATCAGACGGAGGAGGACGTGAAGAGACTGATTCTGTCGGCCTTCTCGAAGGACTATGCGTTGGAGATGTATGAATACGCCTTTGAGGGGAACGACGAGGTGATGTCGCGGTACGGAACCGCAAACGGGAAGTTGACCATGGATGTGACAAGGGAGGCTTTCGGAATGGCCACCGACATCTATGTGGAGACGGCGCATGTAATCAAAGGCACGGCGTATGCGTGTATCGTAGAGGTGGAATACTCTGCGGACAGCGGAAAAACGAGGAGAACGATGGAATTGCAAATGGTCAATGAAGACGGAAAATGGCTGTTTGACGGTCCCACATATTGAGCGAAAGAAACAGGAGGACAAAAGCGTGGCAGCAAAGACAAAAAAAGCGGCGGTGGAACAGCCGACCGACGCTGCGCAAAAGACAAAGGCGTTGGACACCGCCATCTCTCAGATTGAGAAAAAGTTCGGCGCGGGGACGATCATGCGGTTGGGGGATAGCAGCAGAATGGTGGTGTCGGCGGTATCCACAGGCTCCTTAACGCTGGACATGGCGTTGGGGGTCGGGGGACTGCCCAGAGGCAGGATCATAGAAATTTTTGGACCCGAGTCCTCGGGAAAGACCACGGTTGCGCTGCATTCCGTGGCAGAAGTGCAAAAACAGGGGGGAGTGGCGGCGTTTGTTGACGCGGAACACGCGCTGGATCCCAAATACGCCGAGGCGTTGGGGGTAAACATTGCAGAGATGCTGGTTTCCCAACCCGATTCAGGCGAGCAGGCTCTGGATGTGACCGAGGCGCTGGTGCGTTCGGGCGCGGTGGACATTGTGGTGGTGGATTCCGTGGCGGCGCTGGTGCCCCAGCAGGAAATCGACGGCGATATGGGCGCGTCCCACGTGGGCCTTCATGCGCGGCTGATGTCGCAGGCGCTGCGCAAACTGTCGGGCGCCATCGCGAAATCCAACTGCATTGTGATTTTTATAAATCAACTTCGCGAAAAGGTGGGCGTGATGTACGGAAACCCCGAGGTGACTACCGGCGGAAGGGCGTTGAAGTTCTACGCGTCGGTGCGCATCGAGGTGCGCAGGAGCGAGAATCTCAAAAACGGCAGCGAAATTTACGGTTCGAGAACCAAATGCAAAGTTGTCAAGAACAAAGTCGCGCCGCCGTTCAAGATGGCGGAATTTGACATTATCTACGGAAAAGGAATTTCAAAAGTGGGAGAGATCATTGATCTTGCCATGGAAACCGGCATTATCGAGCGTTCCGGCGCGTGGGTATACTACGACGGAAACCGAATCGCACAGGGAAAGGATGCGGCAAAGAAATATATCGAGGAGCACCCCGATCTGTTAAAAGAGTTGGAGGATAAGTTGAAGGCGATGAAGGACCGCATAGAGATCAAGGAAGAACCGGCGGCGGTACAGGACGACGGGGAATCCGAGGATTTTGACATTTCTGTGCTGGGACTTGAGGAATAGGCGGGACGGCGCAGTGCCGAACCGGCAGACGGTTAAAACACGAACTTTCGAGCGGAAGACGGGCGCTTTTAGATAGAGGTTGAGATTGAACAGAACAACGGTATAAATTTTCAAAGATCCGGGGACGGTCCGGCGGACGGGTTCCCGAGGAAGGAAAGGTCGCAGAAATGCGTAGAAAAGGAAGAAAATCCGAGGGTGGCACGGAAGGCGCCATCAAAGCGGCGATTTCCATTCTTGCCTACAGAGAAAACACCCGAAAGACGCTTTATGAAAAATTGATTTCCAGAGGTTTTTCCGAAGAGGAGGCCACGGAAGCGGTGGAGTTTGCGGTGGAAAAAAACTATCTCAGTGAACGCAGGCATTTCATACGTTTCGTGGAGTTTTATGCGAAGAATAAACTTTTTGGAAAGAGAAGGATTTTGCAGGAGGCACGCCGAAAGGGATTTTCGGAAGAAACTGTGAGGACCTACGCGGCGGAAGCCTTTGCACAAGTGGATTTTGACGAGGCATGTTATGTGGCGCTCTGCCGCTGTAAATGCGACGTGAAGGAAAAAACAGTGGCGACGCTTGTGCGCAGAGGCTATTCCATGTCCAATGTGCGCTATGCTTTCGATCACTATGAAGAAACCCACGGCAGACCTCACGAAAAACCGAGGGACGGAGACGGGAATGAAGAAAGAACCGATTTTATCGAATAAAGGGCGTCCGGACACAGCAGGAAAAGGAACAAAGATTTTTTTCCTGTCTTTGGGCTGTGAGAAAAATACGGTGAACACCGAAAGAATGCTCTTTCTTGTAAAGGAAGCGGGCTATGAGGTGGTTCAGGAAGATATATTTGCGGACGTCGTGGTTATCAACAGCTGCGCCTTCATAGAGGAGGCAAAGAAGGAAAGCATCGACGCTATTCTGGATGTGGCGTGGCTGAAAGAACACAGGAACCTGAAAGCCATTGTCGTCACCGGCTGTCTGCCCGAAAGATATCGGGAGGAGGTTCTTGAGGAACTGCCCGAGGTGGACGCGGTGTTGGGTACCGGGAGTTACGAGCGGATCGTTGAGGCGGTGGAAAAAGCGCTGAACGGTCGCCGATTCTCCTCTTTTGAGGATAAGAACCTCTGCCCTTTGGGAGGAAAACGGGAACTTCTGGGATCTTCCTATAGCGTATACATGAAAATTGGAGAGGGCTGCAACAATCGGTGCAGTTATTGCGCCATTCCCATGATCCGGGGGAACTATCGGAGCAGGCCCATGGAGGAACTGATAGAGGAAGCGAAATGGCTGGAAAGGCAGGGAGCAAAAGAACTCAACCTGATCGCGCAGGATACCTCGGTTTACGGGGCGGATCTGTACGGGGAGTACAGCCTTTCAAAACTCATTCGTCGCATCACGGAAGAGACGGAAATTCCCTGGATCCGGGTGCTCTACTGTTATCCCGACAAGATCACGGACGGGTTGCTTGAGGAGTTCAGAACCAACGACCGCCTGTTGAACTATCTGGATCTGCCGGTGCAGCACATCAGCGACCGGATGCTGTCGGCAATGAACCGGCACGGCGACAAAAAACTGATTCTCGACACGGTGAAAAGGATTCGGGAAGCGGTGCCCTCGATCACCCTGCGCTCTACGGCCATCGTCGGGTTCCCCGGGGAAACCGAAGAGGATTTCAGGGAACTGTGCGAGTTTGTCAAAGAGGTGCGCTTTGAAAGATTCGGCGCCTTTACTTACAGCAGGGAAGAGGGTACGGCCGCCTGTGACTTTAAAAATCAGGTGGAAGAGCAGATCAAACAGGATCGGTATGACCGACTGATGGCGCTTCAGATGGAAATCAGCAGGGAAAAATCCGAGGAAAAAATCGGACGGGTTTTAAAGGTGCTGACGGAGGGGTATGACGAGGTATCAGAGGCATATTTCGGAAGAAGCGAAGCCGATGCGCCGGATATCGACGGAAAAGTATTTTTCAAAGGACGAAAGGGACAGTATCGCAGGGGAGAGTTTTTGAACGTTCGGATCACCGAGGGATTGGACTACGACCTTGTGGGAAAAGTTTTGAAATGAAAGGGCAGACGAGGTTTTCGCCTTGGCGGAATCTCCGGGTAAAACAGTGAATCTACCAAACAGACTAACGGTTGCACGTATCTTCATGATCCCGTTTTTCATGATCTTCATGCTGATTGCCATTCCTTTTCCTTTTGACGGGAACTTTGTATGCAGAATCACGGCGGCGGCCATTTTTCTCGCCGCGGCGATCACCGATCATTTTGACGGAAAAATCGCGAGAAAACAGAATCTTGTGACAGATTTCGGCAAATTTCTTGATCCGCTGGCAGATAAAATGATGGTGTTGGGCGCTATGCTGGGATTGGTGGTTCTGGCAAGCAGGGAAAGTTCCGATCTTGAGGGCAGCGTTTATATGCGGCTCACGGCGACGCTGTGTTTTGTGGTGCTTTTCAGGGAGTTGATGGTGACGTCCCTGCGCTTGGCGGTATCGGGCAGCAGCGGCGTGGTCATTGCCGCGAACATTCTTGGCAAGGTGAAAACGGTGACGCAGATTGTTTTCGTGATGGTGGCGCTGCTGGAGCCGGTGGTCTTCGGCCCCTATCTTCTGGGGCGTTGGTCGCCCCTCGGGTTTGTGGCGCGGCATCATCTGCTTTCCTATGCGTCCATGGCCGTGACC
Source organism: uncultured Clostridia bacterium (assembly GCA_947625265.1). GTDB lineage: Bacteria > Bacillota > Clostridia > Oscillospirales > CAG-272 > UBA11512. The sequence continues at coordinate 10,423 of CANQNM010000006.1, read as the reverse complement.
GCCGTGATGACGGTGTGGTCGGGCGTGCACTACCTGCGGGTGTATTTCCCGCTGATTGACTCCAATAAATGAAAAATTTTTAAATATTGAATGGGTCTTGGCAAATTTTAAGGCGAAGACCGGACGGAGGACTTTATGACACTGGTCATTCTTGCGGCGGGTATGGGTTCCCGCTACGGAGGGTTGAAGCAACTTGATCCCATGACGGAACACGGGGAGTTCATCCCGGATTTTTCGGTTTACGACGCCAAAAGAGTCGGATTTGACAGGGTTGTGTTTATCATCAAGAAAGAAAACGAGGAGTTGTTCAGAGAAACCATCGGTCACCGTATTGAAAATCAATTGAAGGTGGACTATGCGTATCAGTCTGTGGAAATTGTTCCGCAGGGTGTGGAAATCCCGGAAGGCCGCACCAAGCCCTGGGGCACCGGACACGCGCTGCTGTGCGCAAGGGAAGCGGTGGGCAACGACAACATGGCGGTGATCAACGCCGACGACTTCTATGGCGCGGACGCTTACAGAATCGTAGGGGATTTTTTAAAAAAATTGTCCAAGGACTCGCCGGAGTTCTGTATGGCGGGATATGTGCTGAAGAATACCCTTTCGGAGAACGGCAGCGTTTCCAGAGGCATTTGCGAAACAGACCGAGCGGGGTATCTGAGGGAAATCGCGGAACGGACCAAAATTTATAGAGACAAGAATTTCCGAACGGTTTTTGAGGAAAAAGGAGAGATTGTGCGAACCGACGAAAACGGGTGGGTGTCCATGAATTTCTGGGGATTCACTCCGGCGATCTTTCCCCTGCTTGAAGACGGCCTTAAAAGATTTTTTAAGGAGAATCGGGGGGATCTTCAAAAGAAGGAATTCTACCTTTCCACGTGCGTGGGCGACGCTGTCAAAACCGGCAAATGCAGGGTGAAGGTTCTGCCCACCGACGCTGTGTGGTACGGGGTCACATATCCGGAGGATAAACCGGCGGTTGTGGCCGCGATTGCCGAAATGGTGAAGAACGGCCGGTATCCGGACGGACTTTTTGATGACGACAGAACCTGACGGGATTTGACAAAGTCCGGACAGGATCCGGACGATCGACTGAACCGGCGGCAGGCCCTGATTTTCCGAAATCCAGACAAACAGGTAAACAGACAAACAGACAGACAGGCAGACGGGCAGACGGGCAAACAGGCAGACAGGCAGGCCGCGGTGGGGCAGACGGGAATTTTTCGGGAAAGGATTTGCCGGGCGGGGAGTTCAAACAAACCGCAAATTTTCGGATAAATGGGATAAAATCGAGAGTTTCCCAGATTTTTGCCGAGATCGGAATTTTAAAACCGATGCACGGACACAAAATGAGCAGTAAGAATAAGGAAGGAAAGAAACCTATGATTCTGGTGACTGGCGGCTGCGGATATATCGGTTCCCACACGGTTGTGGAACTGGCGAAGGCCGGTGAAAAAGAACTTGTGATTGTTGACAATCTTTCAAACGCCAAGGAGGAAGTGCTTGATCGAATCCGGCAGATCGTTCCGGTGCGGCTGCATTTTTACAGGGTCGATATCCGGGACGAGGAAGCGTTGGACAACGTCTTTTCTCTGAATCCCATCGACACCGTCGTGCACTTCGCGGGATTGAAGGCGGTGGGAGAATCGGTGCAAAAACCGGTGTTATACTATGAAAACAACATTTCGGGCACGCTGCATCTGATGAAGACGATGCAGAAACACGGGTGCAAAAGGATGATCTTTTCTTCGTCCGCGACGGTATACGGGCCGGGCAACGAACCGCCCTATACGGAGGATATGCCCACCTCCGCGACCAATCCCTACGGTTGGACCAAGGTGATGCAGGAACAGATTCTGCGGGACGCCGCGGCGGCCGATCCGCAGTTGTGCGTGGCGCTGCTTCGCTACTTCAACCCTATCGGAGCGCACGAAAGCGGGCTGATCGGCGAGAACCCCAACGGCATTCCCAACAACCTGATGCCCTACATCTGCAAAGTGGCGGCGGGAAAACTGGAAAAACTTCATGTCTTCGGAAACGACTACGACACCTGCGACGGCACCGGTGTGCGCGACTACATCCATGTGGTGGATCTGGCGGCGGGGCATGTTCAGGCGCTGAACTACATACAAAAGCATCCGGGCGTGCTCACTGTCAATCTGGGTACCGGGAGAGGATTCTCGGTGTTGGACATCGTGAAAACCTATGAAAAGGTTTCGGGACGGAAAATTCCCTATGTGATCGATCCCCGACGCCCGGGGGACCTGCCCATCTGCTACGCCAATGCCGACAGGGCAAGGGAACTGCTTGGCTGGACGGCGAAAAAGACTCTTGAGGATATGTGCGCCGACAGTTGGCGTTTCACCGAAAGGAATTTGTGAAAATGGATCAAAGGCAAGACGAACAACCGGGCGACAGCCGGGAGGCCGCCGCGAAACTGGGAGAACTGCTGCGGGCAAGGGGAGAAAAAATCACCTTCGCGGAATCCTGTACCGCCGGACTGCTTTCCGCGACATTCTGCGCGGAGCCGGGCGCTTCGGAGGTTTACGACGGGGGACTTGTCAGTTATGCCAACGCCGTCAAAACAATGTTTCTGGGGGTTCCAACGGAAATTCTTGAAAGGGATGGAGCGGTGAGCGCCCGATGCGCCGAGGAGATGGCGCGGGGGGCGGCGGCGCTCTTCGAGGCTGATCTTGCTCTTTCAGTCACAGGCGTGGCCGGTCCCGGCGGCGGGAGCGAGGAGAAACCTGTGGGCACGGTGTATATTGCGGGGTGGTACAAAGGAAAGATTTCAGTGGAGAAGCATCTGTTTTCGGGCGAAAGAAATGAGGTGCGTGCCCAATCGGTGTACGCCGCGCTGCAATTGGGGAGACGGTTGATATAGGCAGTGCCTTTTTTGGGATAAAAGTTTCTTAGGCGTCTGTGCAGCCGTGCAGTTGTGCAGCTGTGCAGCCGCGCAGCCGTTGGATGCCGCTGTATGCCGCTGTAGTTTTGTCCGGGATCATACGACAGATTCTCCCGCAGGCATATTGCTGTGGTATTTGTATTGTTTTTCATCAACTCAATTATGAAAAAAAACAGAGCCTTTGTTCCTGCTTTTGTAGGAACTTGGCTCGTTTTTTTTGAAACTTTGCTGTAGACTCTTTAGGCTCCACCGCACAATTCCCGGCTGCGCCTTTGCCGCACGTCTGCTTGCATATTTTCCGCCATACTTTGCCAAAATGCTCGGCAATACACAAAGTATTCCCTCTGCTTTTTTCTTCGTTTGACGAAAAACCCGACTGCGCATCTGCGCGACAAGAATTATGCGGTGAAGTCTTAAATTATTTTGCTTCTAAGCAGTACAGTTTTCCAAACAAATATCGTTTGCTTTTTGGATACGGACAATCCTCTTTGCTTCCTATGTATAAGACGCCTCCGCTGCTTGCAAATGTTCGCAATATCATCACGTTTCCCCGTTTGCCGATTTTACAAACCTCGCTATAAATTTCAAATGATGTGGGGTGCCAGTGCGTAAGGCCGCTTTTTCCTTTGTCAAACCGCATTTTGAAAACACCTACATAACAATCTGTGGGTTCTACGCCAATCTCTATGCAGATATTGTCATATAAGTTCCAAACGATATTGCCGTCATCCGATAAAAGTTCAAAATGACCGCAGAGATCCGGCGTTTGTGCCATCATTTCGTATAGGTCTTTCGAATTTTGTGGAATGAGCATTTTGAGCGGCGACTCTTCGTTTTCAAATGCTTCGTCGTATCCCCATGTTAGATAGATGCATTCGGGAATATCAACGCAGTTCAAATTTACCAAAGGGAACATGTTTCTTTCGACCAAGATTTTAACGGGCAGGGTAGGTTCTTGATCGAGTTTTGCAAGAAGATTCTTGTATGCCTCTTCAAAACCGCTCCAATCACCGTCTCGGTCTACCTGCCACTCACCTTTTTCAGCATCATAATCAATTTGTTCGAAATCGGGGAAAAGATACAATGTGCCATCGTAAATAAAATATTCAAATCGGTTTGATTCCTGTTTGACGTATTGAATCGGAAGATTCCGGTGGATTGCAGAATTGTAAAAACGGTATTCAGGGCAATACAGCAGATCGGTCATAAATTTTTGCCTGAAGTCTAAATAATACCGAGACTTTTTATACTTCTTTTTATTCTTCAGATTTTGAAAAAGAGCAAAAATTCCCCAAACGATAACAGCCGCAAGAATCAGTGGGGAAAACACCGCAAGCATCAAACCTATCAATACCTTTTTGTACCATTTCAACTTGTTCATTTGAAACTCTCCTTTCGTTCGTATAAAAAACCGCAAGACATCGAAGTCCTGCCGCAAGAGCCCTCAAAGACAAAGCGGGGCCGCCGCACCTTGCGTTTCTCACGCCTGTGCGACGGCCACCGTGCAGCAGTTTGTTGTATGCCGTTCTTTTTTTCCTCAAGGTAGTAAGAACAAAGGCGCCAAGGTACCGGGGTACCGGGATGTCAGGGTGTCAGGATACCGGTAAACCGGTGAACGGTCATCGGAATCACTCGGTGACGGCGACCAGTTCCGCCAGTTTCTCAAGCGCTCTTTCGAGAACCATCGCTTTCTTGACGGCTTTTTTGCCGCCCATTGCCGAAACGTAGGCGTCCACATCGGCAACAGTTTTGTCTTCGGAATCTGTGTATCCGTTCTCTAAAGCTTCCTCTTTGCAATACGCTTCGTAGTCTTCCTTAGAAACCGACGTCAGACCCTGATCCTTGGCGACCTGATAAAGAACCAGGTCTCTCTTGAGGGAGGCGCCTGCCTGATCCGCCAACCACTGCTCATATTCAGCTCTTGTCATATTCAGAACGCCTGCCAACTCATCCTCGGTGGAGAAGGAGGAGACCTGTTGGTAGACCATCATCATGTAGTAGTATGACCACACCTGGTTCCTGGTGTCGCTCAGATATTTCTCGTAGTCGGAGAGCGGCCAGCGCTTCATTTTTGAAGCGTTGAGAAGCGCGGTCAGCGCGGCGTTCTGGCGCGCCGATTTCTCGGCGTCGGCCTTGTAAGCGTTGACATCCGCGTAGTCAAAGGATCCTTCCCCGTAGATCTCCTCGTAGTCCGCTTTCAGGTCTGCAAACTGTTCGGCGTTCTCCAAATCTCTCTCATATTCCTCGGTGACCGAAAGGATGGTCACATCGAAATCCACCTTCATGCCGGAAAGTTCCTCATTGTTCTTATAGGGATTGGGGAACTTCAGGTTGCTCAGCGTTGTTTTGGTGTTTTCGGCAACCGAAAGACCGATCAACCCGTCCTCAAATCCGTCGATGAAACTTCCGGAACCGATTTTGAGGGCATAGCCTTTGCGTTTTTCTTCCTCTTCTTCTTCGGAGGGACTCTCGGCCGGGCTTTCAGCCGGGCTTTCGGAAGCGCCGTCGGAAGTTTTGTTCTCTTCCTCCTCCTTGGCTGCCTCTTCTTCGGTCTTGGCGTTATAGGTACCGCCCTCAAAGTCGGGCAGCGTCCAGCGCAGTTCCATTTCAAGTTTCTCGCCATCCGAAACCTTGCCGCTCTTTCCTTCGACGGTCACGACCACGTGAGTTTTGGTTCCGGCAAAGAAACTCTTGCTTTCGGTTTCGCTGGTTGAAGGAGTGGGCGAGGTTTTCGCGTCGTCGTACAGAGGGGCCGCGGCATTGATCGCGGCGGCGTTTTCATTCGAGGTTTTCGTTTCCTTAGATTCTTCGGATTCTTTGGAATCAGGGGATGCGTCGTTATTGGAATCTTCCTTGATGGCATTGGAGACAAATTCGGGAATGGTGAAATCATCGGCAAGCGTCAGATCAAACTCGGCCTTGCCGTCTGTAAAGGCGGCGTTTTTGAGCGCCTCGTCAAAACCGGCGATGCCGCTTGAACCGACGGTGATGGTGGTGGTTCCGTCAAAAATCACCAGTGTTCCCTCATAGTAAATATAGACGGTATGATCCTTTTCTACTGTTCCTTCAGTCACGTCTCTTGTGCCTTTGTAGTTTTCACGCAAAGACTTCAGAGCATCCGCAACCGTATCGTCTATGTCTTTCTGGGAGACAAACACCGTGTTCGCATCGGTATAATCCCCCATTTTTACGTAACTTTTGATGTTGTAGCCGAAAGTGCCGCATCCTACAAGCGAGACAAGCAGCACCGCCGCAATCAGTGCGGTTAAAACTTTCTTCATGAACTTTAAACCTTTCCTTTCCTGTCCTGTTGTTTTCGCTCAACCGCCCGCGTCGGGACGCCCGCCCCGCTTCGTCGGTTTTCCTTTGCGGAAAAGGAGTTCGCAGGCCGCGCATACTCCCAGAACTTAAAATTTCGCGCCCGGATTTTTTGCCGCTCCTCATCATACCATACTTTTTGGAAAATGTAAAGAGTGTTTTCGTAAAATATTTCCTGTAAAAACAGGGGAAACGAAAATTTCGGTTGACTTTTTTTTTCAAAAGGCGTACAATACACGGTGCTTGAAGAATAGTCGGTGTACCGACGTTCAAAGAAAGGAGTTCGGGCGATGATTCTGGCGTTTTTTATCATCTTCGTCGCGTTTTGTATAGGTCCCTCTACCGATTTTGCGGCCTTTGCCCAGATCTGTCTCGTGGCTCTCTTTCTTTGCTTTGCGATGTTCCTGTTTTCCAAAAAAATCTTCGGGTACACCCTGCGCACGGAACTGCTGCTTTACCGACTGTTTCCTTTCCTTATTCTTTATGGCGGCGCGCTCACCGTCGCGGTCATCAGGGCAAATCTTGCTGTGCTCAAAAAAATTTTCACGCCCGGGCAGCCCGAAGGGGTGGTGGTCACTTTTCATTCCGAACTGCAAAACGGCTTTGCAAACACGCTTCTTGCCAACGCCATCACGCTGACGCCCGGAACCATCACCGTTCACACCGAGGGAGATTTGTTCACGGTGCACTGCCTGTACGCCTCTTACGGCAAGGGTCTTACAGATTCGTCGTGCGCCCGGATTGTAAAAAAAATCGACCGTATGATCGGTTCTTCCAAAGACGGGAAGAACCCAAAGGAGTTTTCTCATGATTGAAACGGCATACGACATTCTTTTCGGAATCGCGTTCGTTGTGTTGGCGCTCTGTATTTTGGCGCTGATCATCCGGTCCATTCTCGGGCCGGGCGTCACCGAACGGGTGATTTGCGTCAACATGATTGGGACGACGGTGACGTCGGTTTTTGCGATGCTCGCCGTGCTGATGAAGGAACTGTGGCTGTACGATATCTGCCTCATCTATGTGCTGGTCAGTTTCCTGTCGGTGGTGATCCTTTCCAAAGTCTTTATGAACCGGACAAAAAACCGGCTGCTCTGAGGGCGGTCGGGAGCGCGGCCGTTGCCCGCAGGACAAGCGGCGAAGAACCTTCGACGGGAAAACGCGGAGGATCCGGCGGGCGCCCACGCTTCGGACAGGCAGAACATCGGCTTTTGACGAAAACGAGCATACGCATGTTCGGCAGGTATACAGGACGGCCATGCCGGAAAACCGGTGAACGGCAGGCGGCGCACGGTCTTAAAACCGTGCGGTGAAAGAAACCGAACGCGAAAGAAGCGGACGAAGAGACAGAAAACCGGAGAAAGGAAGTGCGGGCAGTTGGTAGGCGAGTGGATCAGGTTCGGATTTTGCGCTTTTTTCGTGCTTTGCGGACTAAGCGCGGTGGTCGCGGCAGTGGTGGGCGTTTACCGTTTTAAGGACGCCATGTGCAAAATGCACGCCGCGGCGATGATCGATACTCTGGCGCTGCTTTCCTTTGTGCTGGCGGCGGTGATCGCTTTCGGGTTCGGCGTTGAGAACGTCAAGATGCTGCTTACGGTTCTGTTCCTCTGGATCACCTCTCCGGTCAACTCTCACCTGCTTGCACGGTTGGAATATATGACGGGCGGGAGCAGAGGCGGAAAACCTGTGGAACTTCCCGACGAGCAGTTAGAAGACGAATCGGCCGGAGCAGAGTTGGGGGAGTATTCCGAAAGGACGAAGGAAAACGGATCGGCAGAAATTCTTCCGGCGGACGGCCGAACGACTGCTGCGGTTTCTCTGCAGAGAGAAGAAAAAAAGGAAGCGCCGGACACAGAAGAGGCGTCGGGGGACAAAGGGGAACGGTGAACGGCGCGGGGGATTGGGCGCGAATTGTCTTTTTTGGCCGTTGTCCAAACGTAGAGCGTAAAGGCGGTGATGAGAACTATGGAACCGATGGAAATTTTTAAAGTGCTGCTGCTGGTTTTGCTTGTTTGCTGCGCGATTGGCGCGGGACTGTCCAAAAAACTGCTGACAAGCGTGATCATTTTCATGTCCTACAGTTGCGTCATGGCCATCGTCTGGGCCATGCTCCAATCTCCCGATCTTGCCATCACCGAAGCGGCCGTCGGCGCGGGCGTCTCCACCGTGCTCTTCTTCATGTGCCTGCGGCGTATCGGGAGCACTGAAAAATCCGAAAAGGCAAAGGGAGCGGCGGGAAAGGGCGGAAACGCCGGAAGCGCCGGAAACGCCGGAAACGCCGGAAACGCCGGAAGCGACGAGAACGACGAGAACGACGGGAACGAAGAGAACGCCGAGAAGCAAGAAAACGCGGAAGACGAAGGGAACGTCGGGAACAAAGAGAACGCTGAGAATCGGTAGGAAAGAATCGAAAAGTTGAATGCAGAAGGCCGGAGAACGCGGGGCTTCCTTGTTGGAAGACGGCGGCAAGCCCTTTTGGGAGCGTTCGGAAAGGCGGGCAAGATAAAGAATGAAGATGAAAGATTTTTCAAAAATATTTTTGAATTGGCTCCAGGGGGAGGAAGTGCTTTCTTCCACCGAGAATGGCCGCGACCGAAGCAGAAAAGGGGAAGCGCCCGAAACCTCTCTTGCGGATGGGCTGTTCAGAGAACAGCCGGTGAAAAAACTGGAGCGGGTACAACTGAAATCCTTTCGGATATTTTACGCGGTTTGTGCCGTTTTGTGCTGCGCGGCCCTGCAGGCGACGCTGCTTACCACCGTCGCCAATCTTCCGGGATTCGGGACGCTCTCCGAAAACGCCGAACCCTTAGAAGAGGAGTATCTTACCCAGGGCATGGAAGAAACGGGAGCGACCAATATTGTCGCCGCAATCATACTCAACTACCGTGCTTTTGACACTCTGGGGGAGAGTTTTGTGCTTTTTACGGCGCTTTGCTGCGTGACGGTGCTTTTGCGTGCAGACGCCAAAAACCAACGGGAGCATCTTTTGTATCGGGATCTGACCGGGGACAACATTCTGCGTTTCGCGGTGTCCTTAGTCGCGCCGATGATCATTTTATACGGGTTTTATGTGATGGTCAACGGGCATCTGTCGCCGGGCGGCGGCTTCTCAGGGGGTGCTGTGGCGGGAGCGGGAATGATCCTTCTCTCGGCCGCCTTCGGATTTGACGTGATGGACAGAATCTTCAAAGAAAAATTTTTCAATACGCTCTGTTTCTGTGCCCTCGGATTTTACGCGCTGTCAAAAACCTACTCTTTTTTCTGCGAGGCGAACGGTATAGATTCTCATATTCCCAAGGGAATTCCCGGAACGATCTTCAGCGGCGGGCTGATTCTTCCCCTGAACATCGCAGTGGGTCTGGTGGTGACCATGACCATGTATGGAATGTACTGCCTATTTAGGCGCGGGTGCGTGGGCGGAGTATCCGGAACCCGGAACAAAGACAGGCCGGGGAAAGAAAAAAATGAAAGGAACGGTGAAAAAGAAAAAAATGCTTGAAGCGTTGACAGGTAGTTATGAGGAAACCGCCGCGGTGATCCTCTTCGGTATCGGATTTACCATTCTGCTTTTTCACAAAAATCTCATCAAAAAAATCATCGGTTTGAACATTATGGATACCGGCGTGTACCTGCTGCTTGCTTCCATGGGGTACATTGCGGGAAAAAACGCGCCGATCATCACCGATCCCGACGGGGCGATCAATGCCGCCGACTACATCAACCCCATCCCCAGCGGTCTTGTGCTCACGGGAATCGTGGTGTCGGTGAGTGTGACGGCCATCATGCTGTCCCTTGCTGTCAGACTGCACAAGAGATACGGCACGCTGGATTTGGATGAGATCTATATGTCGGCGGTCAACGAACACGACGACAGATAGAAGCGGCGGAAACGGATTGTGGGACTGAATCTTTTTTAAGTTTGAGATTGGAGATAGGAGGTGTCCGTCACGGAATTTTTTGAAACATTTCCCGAAAACTTTCCCTTTTTTTCTGTGATCTGCGGACTTCTCGCGGCAGTTATCTGTATTTTTCTCAGGGGAAAACAGGCAAAGAATTGTACCGTTGCCTGCGGGGTTCTCGTTTCTTTTCTCAACTGCGGGGCGCTGATCTACATGGCGACATCCGGGAAAGGCTATGTGGTTTACCGACTGGGGCCTGAAAACGCCTCTTTTGCCGCCGTCAACCAACTTCGTTTTTCACAAC
>CANQNM010000005.1 GCA_947625265.1 uncultured Clostridia bacterium | reverse complement strand
AAGATCAAAGTTCTGTAAGAACCATATCACGATAGATGCTACAAAAATAGTTGTGAATGCTTTTGTGATAAAATCCTTCGCCTTCTCACCAATGAGATGAAAAACGCTTATAGGACTGGGAAGGCGGTAGTTTGGAAGTTCCATAACAAAGGGAACGGGTTTTCCGGTAAAAAGAGTTTTTTTGAGCAGCAGTGCCATGAAAATTGCCACAATAATGCCGGTAAAGTACAGTCCGGTCATTACAAGTCCCCCGTATTTTGGGAAGAAAGCTGCTGTAAAGAAGGCATATACCGGAATCTTCGCGGAACAACTCATGAACGGTGTAAGCAATACCGTCATCTTTCGATCTCTGTCGGAGGGCAGGGTACGGGTGGACATAATGGCAGGAACGGTGCATCCGAAACCAATAAGCATGGGCACAAAACTTCTGCCGGAAAGTCCGATTTTTCGAAGCAGTCTGTCCATGATAAAAGCGACCCGCGCCATGTAACCGGTGTCCTCCAATACAGATAGAAAGAAGAACAGCACGACGATGGTAGGCAGGAAACTGAGTACGCTTCCTACTCCTGCAAAAATCCCGTCGATAATCAGTGAATGTACCACAGGATTGATATCATACACTGTCAGCGCGTGATCTGCAAGAGCAGTCAGCCTGTCTACGCCGACTTTCATAAGATCCGACAAATACTTTCCGATAAGGCCAAAAGTCAGCAGAAATACTGTCGCCATGATGAGAACAAAGGCGGGAAGACCCGTATATTTTCCTGTGAGGATTCGATCGAGTTTCAGACTTCGTGCGTGTTCTTTGCTTTCATGGGGACGTACAACGGTTGCGTTGCAAACCTTCTCAATAAAGGAGAATCGCATGTCCGCCAGCGCCGCCTGTCGGTCCTTGCCGCTCTCTTCTTCCAATTGCAGAAGAATATGTTCCACCATTTCTTTTTCGTTTTGCTGCAAAGAAAGAGCGGAAATCACACGTTCATCGCCTTCCACAAGTTTGGTGGCGGCAAATCTCTTTGGAATTCCGGAGGACTGCGCATGATCTTCCACCAGATGGATGAGCGCGTGAATGCAGCGGTGCATAGCGCCGTGATCCTCGCCGTTTTGATCGCAAAAGTCATGCCGACCCGGTTTTTCATTGTGTCTTGCTACATGCATGGCATGCTCGATCAACTCATCAATTCCCTCGTTTTTTGACGCGGATATGGGAATAACCGGTACGCCCAACGCCCGTTCAAGGTCGTTAATCATGATGGTTCCGCCGTTTTCCCGAACCTCATCCATCATGTTCAGCGCCAAAACCATGGGAATGTTTAGTTCCATGAGTTGAAGAGTCAGATATAGGTTCCGCTCAATGTTCGTAGCATCCAGAATATTGATGATGGCGTCCGGGTGTTCATTCAGGAGAAAATCGGTCGCGACAGGTTCTTCTCCCGAATAGGGGGAGAGAGAGTAAATGCCCGGAAGATCGGTAACCGTTGCATTTGGATGCCTGCGAATGGTGCCGTCTTTTCTGTCCACAGTGACTCCGGGAAAATTTCCCACATGGCAGTTGGAGCCGGTCAACTGATTGAAAAGCGTCGTTTTTCCGCAGTTTTGATTTCCGGCAAGGGCAAAAAAGAGTTTTTTCTCTTCCGGAGCGACTTTTCCGTCCCCCCTTACCGTGTAGTTTCCCAGATCTTCACCGACGCCCGGATGTACCCCGGCCTTTCTGCGGCCGATGGCGTCCTTTTTTGGACGGTGGCTTTCACGAATACCGGTTATAAGAATTTTTTGCGCATCCTCTTTGCGCAGAGTCAACTCATAGTTCCTGATTCTGAATTCAAAAGGATCCCCCATGGGTGCAATCTTTATAAGAGCGATCCCGGTGCCGGGAGTTAGCCCCATGTCCAAAAGATGCCTACGTAAGATCGGATCGTTGCCGCCGACTTCTTCGATGGTTGCCTCCATACCGGGAGGCAGAGTGTCAAGGGTTCGGCCCCTTTCCTCTCCCGTTCCTGTTACGGTATCTTCTTTGTCTTTTGAGAATTTATCCATCAATCTCATTGTGACCCCAGTAAAAACCAAATACTGTTTGGTTATCTGAACATAAATTTCGAAATATAGTCTCTTGTAAATTCCACACCTGCGTTCCCCAACGCTCCACGCCAGGTTCCCGAATGCGGTTCAATACTCAGATCTCCGTCATATCCCCGTGCGTAAAGAACCGCAAAGACAGAGGGCCAGTTGATGTCGTCCATACCGGCGGGCGGATCATCGACCCAACGTTTTCCGGCATGCGTTGTTCCCTTAATGTGAAAATGCGCTATTTTTTCTCCCCAATCGGATAATTCGTTCAGGTAGTTGCAGCCGCGGTTGTAGGAGTGAGAGCAGTCATATTTGATGTATAATCCGGGCAATTCCGCAAGGACGATTTCCCAGTCTCTGGGAGACACTACAAAATTATTCCAGTCACAGTTCTCAACGGCGATTTTGATTTTTCCCGCAGCCCGATCTAAAAGTTGACCGAACAATTCAATGGCGCAGCAATAATTTTTGAAGAGACTTACATTCTCGTCCTTGTTGCATCCCAAAACAAAGGTTTTGGCGCCGATATCAATCGCCGCATCCAACTGGGCGATGTACAGTTTCAACTGCTCGGGATCCGGTTTTCCTCCCACATTGACGTCATGGTTCCATCTGCCCACAGCGGAAACATCAATGCCTGTGTTCGCGATGCAATTTTTGATCTGTTCGGTGGCTTCAATGAAGTTTTTTGCATCCTTCGCGTTATTGCAGCAAATCTCAATAAACTGAAGTTTTTGATTTTTAACCGTCTGAAAGTCTTCCTCGCGATACCCTTTGATTCTTCCAAGTCTCATGATTCTTTCTCCTTACTATAATTTATTCATAAAGATATATTCAAGAACTTCTTCGATGTTTTGAAAGGTATAGGTTGCTTTTGTTTCGGTTGTTTTTCCAATCCAAAAAGAAATGTCTGCAAAGTCAAACATCGGCAAATCGTTTTGTCCGTCACCCACTGCAATAAAATCCGCCGAAAGGGCCATAGTTTCTTTTGCCAAAAGTTTTAACCCTTCCTTTTTGGAAACTTCTATCGGAAGTATGTCGAAACAGTTCGCTTGGCGATACACCCGAATGTTTGACAGGGACTTGCGGTGTGCCGACAGAATTTCTTCAACCGCTGTGCAATCCGCTTCCGTTTGAAGAAAAGGAGTAAGGGCGACGGTGTTTGGTTGAAACCACACGCGCGAACCCAAGTGTTCTTTGATTTCCTTTTCCAAAATCTTAAGAATCGTTTTAGTTTCTTCTGGATATGAAATGCTGAGATGTTTTTCGGGAGGGAGCGCGTATCCGAATTGCAGTACGGCTCCGTTTTCTCCGATAAGTACAGGTGATCTTAAACCCAACTGTCTTGCAAATCCACAAAGGTAGTACGTCGGTTTTCCGGAACAGATGCAGATCACATACCCTGTTTTCTCCAACAGAGCAAGAAACCTTGCGGTTTTTTTGGACGCCGGAGCGTCGATCGGCGCAAGCGTACCGTCTAAGTCCAAAATCAGATAGCGGTGCATATTCACTCCCTATATTTTTCATACCGCAATTGTATCACCGTTTTGCTTTTACGTCAAAGGTTTTTTCAAAAAAAGCGAATATTTTTCGGGAAAGTTTTCCATACTGTGGAAAAGACGCTTTAAGAAGAAACACTGTTGGGTTGGCAGCACACCTTGACGGTACATCTGCTCTGAAAAACTTTCTCGGTGACACTGCGATGTCTTTTCAGACGGTACTATAGTACAGTCATTGCCGATCGGTTATTACGAAAAAATATATACCGTTAAAGCCGTGCGGTGTTTCATGAAGAAAAAGCGTAAGTTGGGAGGATTTTATGGAAAGTTTTAAAAAATACACAGCCGAAATGGTGGGTACCTGTGTACTTGTAATGTTTGGCTGCGGTACGGCATGTCTCGTGGGTACCGGTACGGGCGCAGGGTATATTCTGACTGCGCTATCGTTCGGTTTGGCATATCTTGCAATGCGGTACTGCATCGGGAATATTTCCGGCTGTCACCTCAATCCCGCGCTTTCCCTTTCAATGCTGTTGATGCGCAGAATGGGTATTGTCGAGTGCATTGGATACATGGCTTCACAGTATATCGGCGGAATTGCAGGGAGCGCTCTGCTGTATCTCATTTTCAGATATTCTCCTCTTGAAGATGTAACAGGAAACCTTGCGGCAAACACCATTGCGGGCACCGGAGGAAATATATGGGTCGCCGTTCTCATTGAGACCATTCTTACCTTTGCTTTTGTATTGACAGTGATCGGGGCAACCTCCCGCAGTGAAAACAGAGGAGTTTCAGGTGTTGTATGCGGTCTTGCGCTTTGTCTCGTGCACATTTTCGGTATTGGATTTACCGTCACATCGGTCAACCCTGCGAGAAGTCTCGGTCCCGCGCTTCTGGTACGCGGAGAGGCGCTTTCGCAACTCTGGATCTTTTTCGTTGCACCGATCATTGGCGCTATTCTTGCAGCGACACTTTCGATCTTTTTTGAAAGAGAACCCAAGAAAAAGTTTCACGAACAGGCAGGCACTTCCGTGTAACCAAAGCCGAAAACGGTATACGGTGTTTCAAAAGGAAAAAATTTAAGGCTTCACCGCATAATTATTGTCGCGCAGATGCGCAGTCAGATTTTTCGTCAGACGAAGCCAAAAGCGGAGGTAATACTTTGTGTATTGCCGAGCATTTTGGCAAAGTATGGCGGAAAATATGCAAGCAGACGTGCGGCAAAGGCGCAGCCGGTAATTGTGCGGTGGAGCCTTAACTCCACAGTACCGGATATTGTATGACAAGTAAGTAAAAGATAAAAAACTGGCATCACATGCGGAAGCGGTGTCAGTTTTTTTTTTGAAAAATATTAACGGTTATTGGAGTACGGTGCAGTGATTCCGATGTTTTTTGTGTTTTAGAAAAAGGCGTAGATTCTCGGCGATAAATAATCGCCTGATTTCTTAAAATCTCAGTGTTCACACTGACGTTTCTTTCTGCCGTTTTTAGAAGTCAGAAGGTAACTTTTATAAATCAACCGCTCCAAAACCTCTGTCGACACGTTTCCCCTGAGCAGTACAGAGATCCAATGACGTTTGTTCATATGATATCCGGGATAAATGTCCGAAAACATTTCACGCCAGACAATACTGTCCTCCGGTTCACATTTTAGGTTCAGAACCCATGCGGATTTTTGCTCGCTCTCATTTCCGGTAAAGCGACAAATCGGAAGATTCATGAGAAGACCAAACCATTTTCCTGTGGCGTTGTGGCGGAGAACCGTAGACTCAAAATCATTTTCAAAAGGCTGATCGTAAGAACCTCCTGGCAGGGAGCACGCATATTCTATGACCCATTGTTTCAGATCGTCGCCGGTCGTTTGATCCATCGGGCACACCTCCTTTCAAAACAGATACGCCATACGGCACACAATTTCAAAAAAGATCGGCAGTCCGGAAAATTTTTTGCTTCATTTAATCACCGACGGTTTCGTTTTTGAAAGACGACGATAATTTTTCTCATGCTTCCAGTAAAAGTTGATCAATTTCGGCAAAAAATGCGCTGCGGTTGTCGGCGGAAAGAATGGCGTAGGAAACATAGTTTCCGAAAATCTTTACTTCCGCTTCGTCCAGTTTGTATTCTTCGCCTGGGAAATAGGAGCGGTAAACTTCATCTTTTGCTTTGCTTTCTAAATAGTTCTCAAGAATCGTTTTTACATTTTGAGTCTCAGTTTCATCGGCACAGTGGAATATTCCGAATTCATCGAAACTTGCACCACCGGTAAAGCGAACTGCACATTCCTTGGCAGAGGATACCGCCTCCGAAATATAGGGTTCAACCGAAAGGGAAATCTCTCCCTTTTCTGTGAAGGTCAGAGACGTGTCGGACAGGGTGATGGCGCTCATTGCGTTGACAGCCAACGCTTCACAGGCAGTGTCGTCCCTGTAGTGTTTCTTTGCAGTGCACGCGGCAAACGAAATAAGGAGGACGATGGACAAAACGATGGATACGGTTTTTTTCATGGTAATTCCTTTCTTTTTGTATACATGATTGTGCAGCAGGGATTCTGCGAGTCATTGAATTTTGTTTCAGAATTGCGTCATAGAATGTCCGCGCCGGGACGCATGTGCTGCGATTTTGTCAGTTTGGAATCGTGTGCGTGCGCAGATTTTCAAGAACGGCATGAAAAGCGGCAGCAGAGAGGTGCAACCCGTCGCCGTTCGAATAGGCGGATGGCAGAAATCCGTCATTGCCTACCAAAACGCTGTAACTGTCTAAATAATATACCGTTTCGTTGTTATTATAGCGGCTGCCCGCCACATCTTTAATCCAACCGTTTGCCTTGACGATGTCGGAGTTGTTGATGTTTTTGTAAGCATCGGCAAGGGTATCGCACACAGGGTATATACTGTTGCATATAATTTTTGTTTCGGGAGAAGCGCCTTCAATCACGTCAATAAGCGCATTGTAGGCAAGTTTGAACTGTTCTTCTGAGAGCGTATAGGAGACGCCAACACCCAAGGTGATAACTATGACAGGAGGTTTTTTCAGCGCGGCAAGATCGGATAACTGCATGGCGCTCTCAAGAGATCCGTCGTTGAGCAGATGGGAGGTGGCAGCAGGCAGGGAAAGCGTGCCGTTTGGGCCGTACCAAACCTGTTTTGTATTTTCCTTATCTTTCAGAACGCCCGCTTTGATCATTCCGTAGGTAGTGGAATCCCCTAAAAATGTCAACCCGTCTATATACGCCTGACCGCCGTCGGCGGATTCCTTTAAAACGAAAGGCAACTCCTCAACGGGGGGTGGATCAGAGGGGGAGATTTCCGGCAAAGTTGGGAACGTTGGGTTGGACAGATGGGATGAATCGGCACCGGAAACGTCGGTATTGGGACTTTGTTCGGAAATTCCTGTTGTTTTGGACGGGTTTTTTATGCGGTAGCCGATCGAGAGGAAGGTACAGGTAAGACAGGTGGTGAATAGCAGCAGTGCAATTCCCGAAAACACGATGGGTTTGATAGTTTCATTTTTCTTTAAATTCATAAAATTACAATCCTTTGCAGATCTCCGTTGTGCAGTTTCTTATACACAACAACAGTATACCAGTTTTCATATTTTTTTTCAAGGTGTTTTCTGAAATTCCCGCGATATTTACGTCAAAAGCCGACCGAGTATAGAGTGAGCATCGGGGCAAGCATATCCGTTGCCATAAAACATACAAATAAGCGGGAACAGTGGGCACAGGAAAAATGACAGGATGCGGAACTTCTAAGGGATTCGGCCGTTTCTGATTGCACCGTTTGTTTAATTTTCGCGTTATCCTACGGAAATTCTATTTTGAATTTTGCGGAAAGACTTGTTTTCTGACGGTGTTTGTGCTATACTGATGCCGCCAGTTTCTGCCTTTGAATGGATAGTAAAAGGCGACTTACACGGAGGAAAAAATGAAAGTTATTGTTTGTGAAAATTATGATGAGATGTCAAAGGAGGGCGCGAAGATTATTGCGTCTCTATTGAAGAACAAGCCTTGCTGTGTGCTTGGACTCGCTACCGGTTCCACACCCGTGGGAATGTATAAGGAACTTGCCGGAATGAACAGAGCAGGAGAAATTACCTTTAAAGATGTCACAAGTTTTAATCTCGATGAGTATTATCCTCTTGAACCGACGCATGAGCAGTCCTACAGATATTTCATGAATGTCAATCTTTTTGACCATGTAGACATCAACAAGGAGCATACGCATGTACCGGACGGCCTTGCCAAGGATCCCACTGCTATGGGAGAGGCGTATGACGCCGCCATTGAGGCCGCCGGAGGAATTGATCTTCAGGTTCTTGGTCTTGGGCCCAATGGCCACATTGCCTTTAACGAACCGGAGGAGGAACTTTACGCCGGCACGCACCTCACTTCTCTTACTGAAAGCACCATAAAGGCAAACTCCAGATTTTTTGCGTCTGTCAGCGACGTCCCAACCAAAGCTGTGACCATGGGAATCGGCTCCATTATGAAAGCAAAGAAAATCATTGTTCTTGCATCCGGCAAGGGAAAACATGCGGTAGTTGAGAAAATGCTTTCCGGGAGAATTACCACGATGTGCCCGGGAACGTTGCTTTTGGCGCATGCCGACGTGACGCTGATCGTTGACAGGGACGCCTACGAGGGCTAATTCTGAACATCAAAAAAGACGCTTCATGGAATTTCGATTCAAATGAGAAGCAAAAAATTTTACCGTCTCGGATGACGGATTGTAGAGGTCGTAAAGATGGAATTTTTAAGACAAAACGACGAACGGTTCAAAAGGCGTCCCAGTTCTCTTGAGAATAAGAGAGTTCTTTTCTGCGGGGATTCTATATGCGCCGCTTCCGTATATGACTATCCGGATTGCCTCCGGTGGGGGTGGGCCGGCAGAATCTCATCGGCAACGGGCTTGAGTTACATCAATAAGGGAAGGGACGGCGCATCGCTTTCTACCTGTCGGAAAGAGAACCGAATTCTTGCGCAGATTGAGGCATGCAAAAAAGAGGTTTTTGATCTCGTGGTACTCCACGGCGGAGTAAACGAGGCGTGGGACAGCAATCCCGCCGGAAAGATGGCAAAGGGATTTGAACTTTCAGACTTTGATATTTCTACATGCGCCGGAGGCCTTGAGGAGTTGTTTTTTTACGCAAAGAGATATTTTCCACACACGCAGCTCTGCTTCATTGCAAATTTCCGCGCTCCGTCCTGCCCCATCGGAAGGATCTCCAACATGGATGAGTATTTTGGCGAGATTTTGAAGATTTGCAAAAAGTGGGAGATTCCTTGCCTTGATCTTTATAACGACGATGATTTTGCGAAAGAGTTCCATGTAAAGGAAAAGGTAAATACCGCGGATTTTATCCACCCAAACGGCAAAGGATATGACATACTTTACCTTCCGATCATGAGATTTCTTGAAGAACTGTGCCAACCATCTCGCTCCTGAGAAAACGCTTGAACAATCGTCTGTGAAACGTGAAGTATAAGTAACGCCGCGGTTGGCAAAATCGATAGAAAATTTCAGTACGGATGAAAACGTCCGTTCCCGTAGATTCTCAATCAACGGGAACGGACACGCTTTTTAGACGCGAAAACTTTTATTTTTCAAAACATATGCACTGTGACACGCCCATTATCGCAAATTGGTCTGTCCCAACTTGTATTTCACCGTTCATTTACTTTGGGAATTCACTAGTGGAAATTCACTAAAAAATAAAGTACACCGTACCCTTGACAAGTAGAACGAAGTGGTGTATAATCTCTCCGATTATATGCCGTGTATAGGCAATTTTACATAATCCAATGGGGGAATTTTTTTGTCAGCCGATAGTTGGCGATGTCTGTTAATCATTGCTGTTCTGGCGGTTGTATCCGCCGTAATTTCATTTGCGCGGGGGTATTTGGACGCGCAAAACAGTAAAAAACTGGAGAGGGATGCAGAAGAAAAGGAAATCGGAAACGCCAAAAAAATGGCAGAATTCTTTTTGAACCGCGAACAAAAAGTCAAGGATACTTTGTGGGCCACGCAGATGCTCCTGCTGGTTTTTGAAAGTTTGATGTTGGGCGTTTTGTGCTACGGTATGACGGATAAGATCCGGGAGGCCGTCGGCGGTTCTCGCAGTTTTGTGTTTCTCTGTATCCTGACGTTTTTTATTTTTGGATTGCTCTACGCTTTTTTGTATATTGTCTTCATTCGAAGAATTTTTTCCGCGTGGGGAACGCTGAGGGGCAAAAAAACGCAGCGGTACAGAAGTTACGCGATGGTCAAAGTTTTGTATGTCGTCTCTTTGCCTTTTGCCTCTTTATGTGACTTCTTCACCAAGGCGTTTGTAAATTTGTTGGGAATTGGCGCACAGGTTTTCGAAGAGGACGTTACACAGGACGAAATTCTGACACTTGTTGACATGGGCGAAGAAACCGGAGCGATCGAATCCGGTGAAAAGGAAATGATTGAGAACGTCTTTGAATTCAAGGATGTAACGGCTGGCGAACTTTTGACTCATCGCACCGCAATGACGGCGGTCCCTTTGGATATTTCCGAGAAACAACTCAATAAAATTATTGAGGAAACAGGATATTCCCGAATTCCGGTGTATGATGAGGATATCGATAATGTGGTGGGAATTCTCAGCACCAAGAGATACCTGATCGACCGTTTGCATATGGAGAAAGAAAGAAAGACGCTGAAGGATCTTTTATACACACCCTATTTTGTACCCGAAAGTGTACACGCCACCAACCTTCTATCTGAAATGCGGAAAAATAAAATTCATATGGCTGTGGTGGTGGATGAATACGGTGGAACCGCGGGGATTATCACCATGGAAGATCTTCTTGAGGAAATCGTGGGAAATATTTACGATGAAACCGACGATCCTGTCACAGATGATGAAGAGATCGTGAAAATTTCCGAAAACTGTTATAAAGCAAAGGGATCTACAGAAATCGAAAAATTCTGCGCCGTTGCCGGCGTCAACGTTCCGGATGATCGGGAATTTGATACCTTGGCGAGCCTTGTATTCAGTTTTTTGACGGTTATTCCGGACGACGGAACGCATCCCGAGGTGGATTGTTTCGGAATGCACATTCGGGTTGAAAAAATTTTCAAACGGAGAATCGAGGAAGTAACGGTTCTTGTTACACGGGAAAGTCCCGAGGAAGAATAGAGAAAAAAGAAACACTCTACCTCATGCGGGTGTATCCGCAATGGGGTAGAGTGTTTTCATGAGAAACCGGTCTTCATGTGCGAAAAGAAAGCGGAACGCCGGCAACACTTTTCAAAAAAGCATCACAATCTTATTCAACATTTCTTCGTTTACAGTATCCGGATTCCATATAACCTGAGAAGAACCGATGATTTTTACCTGAAAATTGTTTTTTGAAGCGGATTCTTTTTCGGTTTCGGTGAGTGTGTCAGGAAGCACCGCGATATCAATTTGTTCCATGAACATGGTTGTGAAGATATTCTGACGCGGCACGGTCACAACAGAAAGATACTCATCGCCTGAGGAGAACCTGAACATGCTGCTGTCATTGCCCGCGCTTTCTCCGCATCCAACGTAAGCGCCCGCACCGACTGTTAAGGACGAGATATCCTGAGAATATGAGTAAATCACTGGGAGATTGAGTATTCGTATCGCCTCGTCTTCGCTGATGGAAGAGGAGAAGGTCACTGTACAAAAATCTGCGTTTCTGCCGCCGGACACTACGCCGGGAATACTGTTGCAGGGACTTCCCATAGAGGCGCATTGGGCCTTGAAGGCATCTTGCAGTTCCACATACTTTATGGCGCGCAATTCTTTGAGCATCCACTGTTCTGTCGGTTTGGAGGCGTAAATTTCACTGAGGAGTTTTGGCATTAAGGTTTTGATGTCGTTCCGAATAAAAAAGTTGTCTTGTTTTACTTCCTCATTTTTGCTTTCTTCAAGAACGATCTGTTTGAACGAACGTCCGTCGGGAGCAATACTTTCAGGGTTTTGACTGTCTGTATAGAGTCCGGCAACTTCTGTTTCTAAGAGCATATTTAAATAATCTTCTTTGGAAACATTTTTAAAGATCTCATCCAGTTCTCCATCGAAATCCGGAATATCTGAGAGAGTAAGTCCCCGACAGTTGTAGCGAAAAGACACCAGCCCTTCGATTGGGTTTTTATAGTAGTCCTTGTAGTAACCGGTGTATGAAGTGCGGGTGATCCGCTCAAGGACGCTGACATAGGCAGAGATTGAAATATTTCTGCCATTGGAGTACTTGATATTCTTATCGAGCGTCACTGTCGCAACTGTTTTTCCATCGCTTACTTCCGTTGTGATGGTTCCCAAGATCTTGACCCATCCAGCGCTTTCATCGTAGCGCATCACTGTGGGCGCGACAAGCATGCCGATGGAAAATTCGGTATCGTTTGCAGCGTACAAAGGGTTGAGATGCTTTGCGAAAGCAGGGGAAGCCTCTCCGTCTGCAAAAGCGACACATACCCCCCGATCGACATTTGTACTGTTCTTTCGGCTGTTTCCGCAGCTCGGAACCAGAAGAAGGAGTGTGGCGATGAGAAGAATAGCAGCGCATGTTTTTTTTGTTTTCAAAATTTTCACAATCGTAACCGCAAAATTTCCTTTGAGCGAAAATTTCCTTTCCTGTATGTAGATCTGACAGAAACCAACCGAAGTCACCGGTATCGGTTCATATCCCTGTCCTGAGGACTGAGTATATCCTGAAATTCGTCGAATCGGCACGTACATTATATCCCATGTTTTTTCACGTGTCAAGGGGGAGAAAACAGCGTTTCCGGAGATCTTCAACAACGTGCGCGGGAGAACGAACCGAACTTTGACTTTTGTCGGCTTTCTGAATAACCTTTGTAAAAACGGTTGACTTTTATGTCGAATTATGTTATCATACGACTGGATTCTATATCGAAATATTTAGAATTTTTGCCGCATTTTCGTAAAGAATTTGGGAACGTTCCCGATCCGTCAAAGGCAGTGACATAAAATATTCCAGATACTTTTTCTGGCTTACCCATGGGGCGTCGGTGGCGAAGAGAATTTTATCGACTCCGTGCGTTCTGATGATTCGCAGTGCCTGTTCCGGGTTTGCGTGGGGAAGGACAAAGGACAGATCAATGTACACGTTTGTTCCGACAAGATATCTTTCCACCTCGTCGTACATATTCGCTCCGCCCAGATGTGCCAGGATGATAAATGGTTTTTCGTCTTTTTCGCATTTTATTTTGTCCAGAACTTTTCGCATTCTTTCGGGAGGGCAACGCACAAGCAGAGGTTCGGCGGGATCTACTCCGGCATGAGTGGTGACGTAAAGACCCAACCGTCTACAATTTTCGAATATTTCGATATACTCCGGTTCATCGATGAATTTTTCCTGATAATCCGGATGAATTTTGATTCCGCGAAATCCCGACTGTTTGAGAAAGTTCAGTTTTCCTTTCAGATCTTCACATAAAGGATGTATTCCTCCGAAGGAGCGAAGTCCGGGCATGTCGTCCACGGTTTTTGCAAACCGATTGACGCTTTCAAACTGTGTTGGTTTTGTGACGACGGGGAGGACCAGCGAAAGGGAAATACCGGCGGCGTCCATCGTCTTTTTCAGCCCGGCGACGGTTCCGTCGTTCTGAGCGGGAAAGCCGCCCTTTTTTTCGAGGATTGCGATGGTGCGTCCGGCAATGGCGTCCGGAAAAGCGTGAGTGTGCATGTCGATGATCATGATGTATCCTCTCTTTTTTGAAACCGTTTTTATTTTGGTATGAGTGTATATTGTATGTACACCGTTCATTATACATCTTTAAGGAGGAAAGAACAAGATGTGGGTGCAAATTTTATTTTTAATTTTTTTCTTTGCCCTGATGGTTTTCGTTGGCTTTTTGTGCCGCAAACACGCCAAAAATGTTGACGGGTTTGTTTTGGGCGGGCAAAAGGCGGGGCCCTGGCTTACGGCTTTTGCCTATGGAACCTCTTATTTCTCCGCCGTGATTTTTGTGGGGTACGCCGGAAAATTTGGTTGGAACTTCGGTGTTGCTTCCACGTGGATCGGTTTGGGCAATGCCTTCATTGGCTCTCTTCTTCCCTGGGTTCTGCTTGGCAGGCGAACCCGCATCATGACCAACCACCTAAAGTCCAAAACCATGCCGGAATTTTTCGGCACGCGGTACGATTCCAAGGCGTTGAAACTGATTTCCGCCGTGATCGTTTTCGTTTTTCTGATTCCCTATACCGCCTCGCTGTTTAACGGTCTTTCGAGACTCTTTACCATGGCGTTTCCCACGGTAGACTACACGGTGTGCGTGATTGTGATGTCGCTTTTGACCTGCGTTTACGTCATTGCCGGCGGATATATGGCTACTGCGGTCAACGATTTCATTCAGGGTATTTTCATGGTTTTCGGAATTTGCGCGGTGATTTTCGCGGTGCTCCATGAAAACGGCGGCCTGATGGCATCTATGGGAGCGCTTGCCGATAAGGCCGGATGGGAGTATTCTTCCTTCCTGGGCGCGGATCCTTTGTTTTTGCTGTTTGTGATAATCCTTACTTCTCTTGGAACATGGGGACTTCCTCAGATGATTGGAAAATTTTATGCCATCAAAGATGAGGATTCCATCAAAAAAGGAACGGTGATTTCCACGGTATTTGCCATCATTGTTGCCGGGGGATGCTATTTTATCGGCGGCTTTTCGAGGCTTTTCTCAGAGAGTGTGAACGGTGCGCCGGCCGTAGGGTATGACAACCTAGTGCCCACTATGCTTGAGAACATGGGGCCGGTGCTTATTGGCATTGTTCTTGTTCTAGTGCTTTCCGCTTCCATGTCAACCTTGTCCTCGCTCGTGCTCACTTCCAGTTCAACTTTGACACTGGATCTTGTGGCGCCGCTTAAGAAAAAGCCCATGAGTGAAAAAAAGAAGATGCTCTTCATCCGGTTGTTCATCGCTTTCTTCATTGTGGTTTCTGCGCTGATCGCCATTTATCAGGCACGGTCCACAAACGAATCTTCGGTGTCCTTCATCGCGGATCTGATGGGAGTGTCTTGGGGCGTGCTTGCCGGTTGTTTCATTGCTCCTTTTCTTTACGGATTGTACAGCAAAAAAATCACCCGTGCGTCGGTCTATGTAAGTTTCTTCGTGGGTGTGGCCATGGGACTGACGCAGCTTGTCAAAAGCATCGCAAAATTTTCCTTCCATGTCCCCTTCCTTGATGATTTGGTATTCAAATCCTCGATTCATTCCGGAGCGATCGCTATGATCCTCGGTTTGATTCTTGTTCCCCTTGTCAGCCTTGTGACCAAGAAGATGAACAAAAATCGCATGGACGAGATCTTTTCCTGCTATAAAAAGACCGTTACCGTGGAGGCGACGACCGCTTTGAAGATTGAGGAAGAGGAAGATCATTGAAAGAACATAGGAATTCTCAGTACATTTGGGAATGACAAAAAAATAAACAAAAGGAGCAGACCATGCCGATAACTCAATTGCTTGAGAACAACAGCAAAAATTTTCCGAATAAGGTATGTTTGGTGGAAATTAATCCGGAGCAAAAAGAGACGAGAAAGATTTCCTATAAGGAGTACGACCTGATTCAACCCACCGCCTCATCTTATTTTAGACGTGAAATCACCTGGAGGGTTTTCGATGAAAAGGCAAATCGCTTTGCCAATCTCCTGCTTCATAAAAGCATAAGAAAGGGAGATCGTGTAGGAATTCTTCTCATGAACTGCATAGAGTGGCTGCCGATTTATTTCGGGATCCTGAAATCCGGAGCACTTGCAGTGCCTTTCAATTTCCGCTTCACATCCAGCGAAATTGAGTATTGTGCGCGGTTGGCAGAGGTGGACGTGCTGGTTTTCGGTGCGGAGTTTGTGGGACGACTGGAGGAGATCTATGAATCGGTGGGGAAGAGATGTCATATGATTTATGTTGGGGATGCGCCCACGCCGGTTTTTGCAGAGGACTACAAGGACATGACAGCCGACATGCCCAGCACATCTCCCAATGTTGAAATTACCGACGAAGACAACGCCGCGATCTATTTCTCTTCAGGCACGACAGGATTTCCCAAGGCGATTCTTCACCGTCACAAAGCACTGATGCATTCCTGCATTGTGGAACAGAAGCACCATGGTCAGACCGAAGACGACATCTTCCTCTGCATTCCGCCGCTCTACCACACAGGCGCCAAAATGCACTGGTTCGGTTCGCTGATCAGCGGAGGAAAAGCGGTGCTTTTAAAGGGAACCAAGCCCGCCTACATCCTTGAAACCGCGTCAAAGGAGCGCTGCACCATTCTCTGGCTGCTCGTTCCGTGGGCGCAGGATATTTTGGTTGCTCTTGAGAATGGGGAATTGTCGCTGGAAAACTATAATCTTGACCAAGTACGGCTGATGCACATTGGTGCGCAGCCGGTTCCGCAAAGTCTTGTAAAAAAATGGCTCTCTTATTTCCCAAACCAGCAGTATGACACAAACTACGGGCTGTCTGAATCTATTGGACCCGGATGCGTGCATTTGGGTGTGGAAAACACCCACAAAGTGGGCGCCATCGGGGTGCCGGGCTTCGGATGGCAGGTGAAAATCGTAGATGAACACGACAATGAAGTGGAAGGGCAGACGGTAGGGGAACTTTGCGTCAAGGGCGACGGCGTCATGGTCTGTTATTACAATGACGAAAAGGCGACAAAAGAGGTGCTGAAAGACGGCTGGCTGTACACCGGTGATATGGCAATGAAGGATAAGGACGGTTTCATCTATCTTGTGGACAGAAAAAAGGATGTGATCATTTCGGGAGGAGAAAACATCTATCCTGTCCAAATTGAAGATTTTCTCAGTTCTCATCCGGACGTAATGGATGTTGCGGTCATCGGGTTGCCTGATCCGAGACTTGGCGAAATTGCGGCGGCGATTGTGCAGATCAAGGACGGACACAGTTGTACCGAGCAGGATTTGGAAACATTCTGTCACCAACTTCCCCGATACAAGCGTCCTAGAAAATTTATTCTTACCGATGTGCCTAGAAACGCCACAGGTAAAATTGAAAAACCGAAACTCAGAAAAATGTTTGGGGCATCCAATCTGGTAGATGCACAGAACAAGGCGTAGAAATACGGAAGTGAGGTATCGCAAATGAAAGAACTGTTGATTGGAAACGCCGCGGTGGCGCGGGGATTGTATGAAGCGGGCGTGCGAGTGGTTTCCAGTTATCCCGGAACGCCATCCACTGAAATCACCGAGTTTGCCGCAAAATATGATGAAAATGAGATATATTGCGAATGGGCGCCCAATGAGAAAGTCGCGACGGAAGTTGCTTTTGGCGCATCACTGAGAGGCGCTCGTTCGGCATGCGCCATGAAGCATGTGGGAATGAACGTGGCGGCTGATCCGTTGTTTACCATGTCCTATACGGGAATCAGAGCCGGTATGCTTCTCTGTGTGGCGGACGACCCCGCGATGCATTCTTCACAGAATGAACAGGATTCGAGACACTATGCCATTGCGGCGAAGATTCCCATGCTTGAACCTTCCGATTCTGAAGAGGCGTATTTTTTTACAAAAACCGCTTTCGATCTTTCGGAACGGTTTGACACACCGGTGATGCTCCGTATGTGCACGCGGATTGCCCATTGTCAGGGTGTGGTTGACACAGGAGAGCGTCTTCCGAGGGAATTGCTCTCCTATGAAAAACAGCCTGAAAAATACATCATGATGCCGGGATATGCCAAAAAAAAGCATCCTGTGGTGGAGAAACGCACAAAGGATCTTATAGAATTTGCAGAAAACTGTCCCTACAACATAATTGAAGATAATGGCTCGGAACTGGGAATTGTGACGTCGGGTACATGTTATCAGTATGTAAAAGAGGTCTTTGGAGACACCGTCTCAGTTTACAAACTGGGTCTGATAAATCCAATGCCGGTAAAATCTCTTATCGAGTTTGCCTCCAAAGTGAAACGATTGGTGGTGGTAGAGGAATTGGATCCCATCATCGAAACCCATTGCAAAAATATTGGGTTGACTGTGGAGGGAAAAAACATCTTTCCAATGGTCGGTGAACTTTCGCAGGAAGATGTGAGAAGGCTGCTGCTGCACCAGCAATCAGAAGTGATTTCCGCGGATAGCCCCATTCCCATGCGGCCTCCGGTGATGTGTGCTGGATGCCCTCACAGAGGATTGTTCTATGTCCTTTCAAAAATGAAGTTGACGGTTCTGGGGGATATCGGCTGCTATACTTTGGGCGCCCAACAACCTTTGAACGCACTGGATTCCACTCTTTGCATGGGTGCGTCGGTTTCCGGAATTCATGGGTTCAACAAAGCGGGGGGAAAGGAAAGCGAAAAGAAAACAGTTTGTGTTATTGGGGATTCCACGTTTATGCATTCGGGCATGACGGGACTTGTGAATATTTCCTATAACGCCTCCAATTCCACCGTCATCATTCTTGACAATTCTATTACAGGTATGACTGGACATCAGCAGAATCCGACAACCGGTTACAACATCAAAGGTGACCCGGCGGCAAAGGTTGATCTCGAGGCTCTGTGCAGAGCACTGGGAATCAACAGGGTGCGGGTAGTGGATCCATACGATCTGAAAGCCTGTGAAATCGCCGTAAAAGAGGAACTTAAAGCAGAGGAGCCGTCAGTGATCATCTCAAGGCGTCCGTGTATGCTTTTGAAATACGTGAAGTCCAAACCGTCTCTTACTGTACGCGCGGATCAGTGCAGAAGCTGCAAAAACTGCATGAAACTTGGGTGTCCCGCTATCAGCATGAAAGCAGGCAAGGCAGTGATTGACGAGACGCAATGCGTCGGATGCGGCGTGTGCGAACAACTTTGCGCCTTCGGTGCGATCGGTCGGAAATAAACGGTATAGTTCTTGAAGAGAAAGGATTGGTCACAAATATGAAAACAACCAACATTATGATCGTGGGCGTCGGCGGGCAGGGAAGTCTGCTTGCCAGCAAACTCTTGGGACATGTGCTGATCAAAAAGGGCTACGACGTGAAGGTTTCCGAGGTGCACGGGATGAGTCAAAGAGGAGGGTCGGTAGTCACCTATGTGCGCTATGGGGACAGGGTGTATTCTCCTTTGGTCACTGCAGGGGAGGCGGATTTCATTGTTTCCTTTGAAAAACTTGAGGCTGCACGGCACGCGCCGATGCTCCGTTTAGGCGGAAAAATCGTTGTGAATACCCAGCAAATCGATCCCATGCCAGTGATTACGGGGGCCGCGTCCTATCCTGAAAACGTTTTGAATGAACTGAAAGAAAAGGGTGTGTACGTAGATGAATTGGACGCGCTGTCCATTGCTGCGCAAGCGGGAAGTTCCAAAGTGGTGAACATTGTGCTTATGGGAAGACTGTCCTGCTATTTTCCTTTTTCAAAGGAGGAATGGATTTCCGCTTTGGAGGAGGTTGTCGCCCCCAAATTTGTGGAAATGAACAAAAAAGCCTTTTTGTTAGGGCGGGGAGAATGAAGTCTGTCGACGATGTGGCCGATGATGTGGGTCAATGCCTGAAGGGCTTACATCCATTAGAGAGATGGCATTTGAAGGTTGCACCAGTCTTACCTCGATAGAAATCCCTACAGTGTCGATTCTATAGGGAAAATGGCATTTATGGACTGTTTTAACCTCGAAACCGTTTCCATTCACACGACAGGTTGGTGTGACAGTGATGGGATTGCCGTTGATTTTTCGGATCCTAAACAGACGGCGACTGAAATTCAGGAAACATATGTTTCCTACTCTCGGAAATAAACCAGCACTTTGAACGCGCTAACGTCTACGAAAGGCAGAAGAAAATAGGGAGAAGGTAAAAAACGCGCCGAAAGCGAAAATTTTTGGAAAAATTGACTGAAAAGGCCGTGCCGGGAAGATTTGAACCGGGCGAAGGATAATAAAAAAGGATGCCGCACAAATGCAGGAACGTTTGTGCGGCAATTTTATATGGTGCGCCTGACGGCGCGGGTTTCCAATGGGAAGAACCACGAATTCGTCCGGTAGTGGGAAGGATACAGCCGAAAGCAAGGGCGCTCGGCCAAAGGTTGAATCCGTGGAAGCCGGATGTGGGGGAAGCCACTGACGTTGAAAACGCATTGTATCGAACGATACGCACGGTGTGTAAAAGGACGGCGGTTCATCAATGTCTTCTATGATCGTGCGGTATGAATTTTTCCTGTTCGAAAACAGTAAATGAACCCTGTACGTTTGCTTTGCAAAAT
Organism: uncultured Clostridia bacterium; assembly: GCA_947625265.1. Taxonomy (GTDB): domain Bacteria; phylum Bacillota; class Clostridia; order Oscillospirales; family CAG-272; genus UBA11512. The sequence goes on along the minus strand of CANQNM010000005.1, from coordinate 13,118 downwards.
GATTTATGTTACGAGGTATTATTGACAGTCTTTAGTACATCGTTTCAAAAAAATTTTTGGGCAATGCCATATACGCAATACTTTTTGGCTCTTAAAATTTTTAGAACTTTTTTTGCGTTTTTACATATGATGGAATGAAAAACCGATAAAAACTGGAGGGCAAAAATGAATCGGGAAAATTCAAACACAGGGGAATTGGTGGTAAAAGCCCGTACTGGATTCGGACTGTATCCGCTCGCTGAAGTTTTGGTCAGAGTGATTAGTGAGAACGGAGCGGAAAGCAGGGTGATTTCTGAGGTATATACGGATCGCACGGGAAGCACGCCTGATATTGTGATCAATTTTGAAGAAGCAGAGAACACCGCAAATCTTGACCCGAAAGTGCAAAGATATACCATTGAAGCGGAAAAGGACGGATATCAAAAGGTAATTTTACACGGTGTGGAGGTGTTGGCGGGTGTAAAAACCGTTCAGGTAATCAATATGGCAGCCTTACCGGACAAAGCGGGACTGCGTCAAACGCAATACGATCGGGAAATGGTTATGACATCCGATGTTTAAACAGTTGTCTGCACATCCAAAGGTCGAAGAAGGAGGAAAGAGAACGTGAACACCCCCCCGCAAGTGCTTTCACCCACAATTCCAGAAACAATTGTCGTGCATCTTGGCGCGCCGGATGAGGCGGCACCAAATGTGGAAGTCAGTTTCACGGATTACATATCCAATGTGGCTTCCAATGAAGTTTATCCTTCCTGGAATGAAAACGCTTTGATTGCAAATATTATCGCACAGACTTCCTTTGCGCTTAACAGGTATTATACTGAATTTTACAGAAGCCAGGGATATGACTTTGATATTACCTCGTCCACGCAGCTTGATCAGGCATACAATCCTTCAGGCAGTGTGTTTGAGAATATTTCTCTGCTTGTAGACGATTATTTTGACAGTTATATTCGCAGAGTCGGCAATGTAGAACCGCTTTTCGCGCTGTACTGTGACGGACTGAATACAACCTGCGCGGGTCTCTCTCAAAGGGAAAGCGCACGGCTGGCAAACGAAGGGTTGACGCCCATTGAAATATTAAAATACTTTTATGGAGATGATATCGAATTGGTAACCGATGTAAGCATTTCAACTCCTCAAGAAAATTCTCCCACTATACCGCTAAGACTCGGTTCTGTCGGAAACAATGTCTATATTTTACAAACACGATTAAACCGTATTTCCGCAAACTATCCTTCCATTCCTAAAATTCCTCTAGTGGACGGTATATTCGGAACGGAAACCGAAAGGGCAGTGTTGGAATTTCAGAAAATATTCGGCCTAGAGCAGGATGGCATTGTGGGAAAGGCAACATGGTATGAGATTAGACAAAAATACAACGCCGTAAAAAAACTGAATGAACTGCTTTCCGAAGGATTAACTTACGACGAAGTGCTTCTTCAGTTTGCAGACAGTCTTTCAGAAGGGGATACAGGTCTTCCTGTAAGCCTGTTACAGTATTTTCTGAATTTTGTAAGCGCGTTTACTACCGATTTTACCGACATTCCCATAAACGGTATTTATGATGGGGCGACAGTTGAATTGGTCATGGACTTTCAAAATTACACGGGATTGCCAACGACAGGCGTGGTGGATGAGTTGACATGGAACGCGTTGATCGACGAGTATAGAGGCATTATTCAGAGTCTTCCCCCCTCCGCGTATGAGGGCGTGGCGAGACCTTTTCCTGGATTTGTTTTGAGAATTGGAAGCGAAGGGGAAGATGTGCGCACGCTTCAGGAATACATCAACGTCCTTTCTACTGCTTACGACAGTATTCCGGAGATCACCGTTGACGGTATCTTTGATGAAGAAACAAGGAATGCCGTCTATGCTATTCAGACGTTGTTTGATCTGACGGTGGACGGAACAGTGGGGGCAATTACCTGGTCGAAAATTGCAGACGAATACAATGATATTGTGGCGGGAACACAAAGAGAGAACAATCAATTTCCCGGATACGATATCGAGTAAGAAAGGAGTGTTTATGTTACAACAAAGCAGTGGAACCGATCGTGAAAGAGCCATTTTCCAGATACAGGAATGGCTGAGGGGAATTGAACGGGGCGGAATGCCCATTCCGTTAATTGTTCCAGACGGAATATACGACGGAAAAACAAAGAACGCCGTGCGTGTTTTTCAAGGATTGATGGGAATGGGACAAACGGGAATTGTAGACTATGCCACATGGCTCGCTTTGCGTGATGCTTATGAAGCAGCACTTCAAAAGGCAGCGATTTCCAATCCTATTTATCCATTTGAATGTGGACTAAAAGACAACAAACTCATTTTGGGGGACTCTCTTCCTCTGGTAAGTATTATACAGATTATGTTGGAATCGTTGTCTACCATATATGGAGACCTCGAAGAGCAGCAGATCAACGGAATTTTTGATGAGCCGACTTCCGAAAATATTGCCTGCCTTCAGGGGGTTTGGAACCTGCCGCAAACAGGCGAGGTGGATTCTGAAACCTGGAACAGGTTGGCTGACAGTTTCAATAAAAATCAAAACAGGGAATAAGGAAATAAGAGAATAAAAGACAGAAAAATGACTATACTCCCTAAAACGGCCATCGGCGGGAAAGGAACGGTCATAGACAAGATATGCCGGAAAACTATTCAGAATATGCAAAGGAAATTTTGGAAAATGCTTTGATAGTCTCCAATGAATTGGGACATGGGTACATCGGAAGCGAGCACGTGCTTTTGGGAATGCTGATGTGCGGCGGATGCGCCGCCGCCATTCTGCTTTCCGCCAGGGGGGCGGATTACCGTACCGTCAGAGCGCTCATTGAACGGGGGACGCCCGTTACCGCCCCCATGGAAGCAAAACCGGAAGATATCACTCCCCGGTTAAAAGGTGCCATGAAGACCGCCATGGCATGCGCGGATAGATATGCCTCCAAAAGCGTCGGCAGCGAACACCTTCTGTACGGTATCCTTGAGGAAAATGGCGGCGCTGCCTCAAGAGTTTTGGGATATGCAGGCGTACCGTTAGGAGAATTGAAAGAAGATTTAAAAATTTACATGTCCAGTACATCTGCGCTGCTGGGTTCCGGAGCAAGAGAGGAGGGAAGAGCGCGATCATTTGAATATCTGAACAAGTACGGTAAGGACCTCTGTGTTGCGGCGGCCAACGGCGCCATAGATCCAATTATCGGCAGGGAAGAGGAAATCGGGAGACTTATACGAATCCTATGCAGACGCGGCAAAAACAATCCCTGTCTCGTGGGTGATCCGGGTGTTGGGAAAACCGCTGCTGTTGAGGGCATCGCTCAAAAGGTAGCGGCAGGAGAGGTCCCGAAGGAACTCTTAAATGTGCACATTTATTCCTTGGATCTTTCTTCGATGATTGCTGGCGCAAAATACAGGGGAGAGTTTGAGGATCGTCTGAAAAAGGTAATTGAGGAGGCGAAAGATCCGTCAGTTATTCTGTTTATAGACGAAATTCATACCCTGATCGGCGCAGGAACGGCAGAGGGCGCTATGGATGGCGCAAATATTCTCAAGCCGCCCCTTGCACGGGGAGAAATACGGCTTATCGGCGCTACAACCCATGGGGAGTACAAAAAATACATTGAAAGAGACCCCGCGCTTGAGAGAAGATTTGCCAAAGTTTCCTTGGAAGAACCGAGCAGAGACGAATCTATTCTGATCCTGAAAGGACTGAAAAACAGGTACGAAAAGCACCATGGGATCACCATTGGGGACGACGCAATTATAAAGGCGGTGGATCTATCAATAAGATACAATCCGGAACGGTTTTTACCCGATAAAGCCATAGATCTTCTTGACGAATCTGCAGCTTTTCTTCACGTAAGTCGCCAAGGGGGAAATCCATTAAAAATGAATCTGGAAATGGGCAAAAAAGAGGCCCTACAAGGCGGGAATGGAAGAATTGCAATGCGAATCGACGCAGTGCAGAAGGCTTATGAGAAAGAAGAAGATCAACAACCGCCGGTTTTGACTGCAGAAATTGTAGAGCAGGTGCTGGGTAAGCAGTTGAACCTCTCTTTTGAAAACGATCGGAAAAGCAGGGGACAGGATCTTGAAAAACGGTTGTCGCAAAAGATATTTGGACAGGCGCGCGCTATTTCTTCCCTTTGCCGGGCTGTCGACAGGGCAAAGGCGGGAATGTCGGGGGAAGATTGCCCGTTGGGTGTGTTTCTTTTCGTCGGACCGTCTGGCGTTGGAAAATCCGCGGCGGCAAAACAGTTGGCCTGTGAACTGTTTGGAGACAGTTCCTCCTGTGTTTGCGTGGATATGTCGGAATATGCGGAACAGCACAGCGTTTCCAGGCTGATCGGAGCACCGCCAGGATACGTGGGATACAACGAGGGAGGACAGTTGACCGAAAAGGTTCGGCGGCGTCCCAATTGCGTATTGCTCTTAGACGAAATTGGAAAGGCACATCGGGAAGTGTACGCTCTTCTTTTGCAAATTTTTGAAAGAGGTCAAATCAATGATTCTGCTGGCAGAACGGTTTCTTTTCGAAACTGTATGATCATCATGACGGAAAATGCTGGAGAGCAAAATTTTTCCAAGCGAACTGTTGGATACGTTTCTAAGGATACCGCAAGCGATAACAGACCGGGAGAGGAATGTTTAAAAGATATTTTTCCTGTGGAATTTTTAAACCGTATTGATGAAATCATTTTTTTCGATCCCCTCACAAAGGACACGTTGAAAAAAATCGCCGGGGAAAAATGCGCGGAACTTCAAAAGAAACTGAAAACGAAGGGCGTGCAGATTGTTTTTGATGAAAGTTATCTTGAGCATTTAACGTCGGCAGCACTGGCACAGCCAAAATACGGCGCACGCACAATTATGCGGTTGATCAAAAATGAGGCGGAAAGTTTTCTGTCTCATAGATTGCTTGAGTGTCATGGAAGTGTCGAACCGTTTAAGTTTTTTTGGGATAACGAAGAAAAGTGTGTAAAAACAGGGCAACTCACCGCACTTTCCTTGATGGATCTATGAAAAAACGGCCTGTGTAAAACATTTTCGAATATCCCCCATAGAGTGTACCACCGTTCTGGTTTTTTCGGGTGCCACGCTATGGGGGATATCGTTTTTACGGTTTCTGTTTCTGTGTTTTACAGTATATATTCAATACTCTGTCGGCATGGATATATTCAATATACCGGAGCGTTTCTATATACGGTACGAAAAGGTAGAGCGCAAACGTGGACCGTGGAGCGTCTTTCAAGGCTTTTTGATCACGTCGATGGTTTTCCGTGCCATTTCTTTGATCGAAACCCTCTGGTATCCCATGATATTGCTGTCAAGCGTATCACAAACGCGGCTGACAAAAGATTCGGGGAGTGCTTGAAAACCAAGCAGAACGCCCAAAATCGATCCAACCGTCGCCCCGTTGCAGTCGGTGTCAAAACCGGTCATTACAGCCATACCCACTGAGCGCGAGTAGTCCTTTTTACCGTAGAGAAGGGAAGCCGCAACAATTTCCGCGTTCGAGATTGTATGACACCAGTCGTGGTCGCTGTACTCATTCCAGCGTTTATGGATATTCTCAAAGCATTCTTCCTGTGTCATACCGTTTTGAAAATTGAAAAGGATGGTTTCGAGCGCCTCATATAGTCTTGATTTTTGGGGGATTTCTGCCATGCCCCTTCGAATAATCTCTTCAATACTGTCATTTCCGTAGGCCGCCGCGATCATAGCGCTGACCCACATTTCCCCGTAAATTCCATTTTTGACATGGGAAATGGAAGCGTCCCTGTAGGCCATTTCTGCCGCTTTTTCGGGATTGCACGGATTGATGTACCCGAAAAAATCTCCCCTGATCTGTGCGCCGATCCACTCCCTGTAAGGGTTTTTGTACTTTGCGGAGTCAGGAGGAAAGTATCCGTTCACAAAATTGCGGTATGCTACCCGTTCAGCGGTACAATAGGCGTTTTTTACCTGTGTTCCCAACCATACGTTCATCACATTTTCGGACGAAAAATTCTTGCCGTAGCGTTCAAGAATTCTATAGCCTATAATCATATAGTTGGTGTCATCGTCCGGAGGCATACGTCCAAAATCTTTTGAATATGCGCATGCTTCGATGGGATAGGAGATTCCCTTTGTAACTTCCTCGTTGATCTCTTCTTTATCGATATAGCGGGTCATCGGGTAGTTTTTGGTGCGCTGGAGAATTTTTTTCAGTTCATCGGATTTGATCCCTTCTACGGGTTTGCCCAGAAGACACCCACAAATTCTCCCATACCAACCGCCTGCTACCTTGTCGGCGAGACGTTCGTCCGTCGGCATATGCAGGGGTATGTTATAGGGGGTTCTTGCCTTTCGGATTTCAGAAAAGGTATCCGGTTCTTCATAGGCATAGTCTGCTCTCATCGGAGCCTGCGTTATAATTGAGAAAAGTATATCCGAGATATCCACCTTATATTTATTTTCCGGAAGACGGGAAACGACATCGAAAAGTTCCTTGTATTGCTCGATATCTTTTCCTTCCTCCACGGATTGGACGTATTCAATAGGCAACTGCTTGGAATAGCACTCCCATGTTGGCTGTTTTTCATACGACGGAATAGGTTCTTGCTTAAAAATCATGACGGGATCTCCTTTTCTTCACGAAACATTTTTGCGACGCGGACAAAGAATGTCCTGAACGTTCAACTTTTGCACTTTTTAAAAGATTCTTTTGGTTTGTTTAGACTTTTTATGATTTTTTACAGACTTCAATGAAAAGAGGGCAGGTGAATGGCGGATTTTCTCTGACTGTTTTTTCATTTGTCATCTGTTTTCCAAAGGAATTGTTGAATCCGTTATGCTGTCGGAATTCAACGATTTTCTGTAGGCAGCGGGTGTGGTACCGTATGTTTCTTTAAATTTCTCTCTGAAAAAACTTTCGTTTTTATATCCGATTCTATTGATGATCTCCGAAACGGAAAGATTGGTTTTCAGAAGAAGTTTGGCGGCGAAATGGCAACGTTTTTCCTGCAAACAGTCTAAAAAACTTTTTCTGTATGTGTTTTTCACAAGTTTTCCGGTGTATACCGTCGAATATTTTAGAATCTTTGCCAATTCCGAAAGATTTGCGGATTGCAGGTGTCCTTCTATGTATTCATCAATTTGCTTTTTAAGTTGGTCATTTTTGCTTTCATGATCTGTTGGCTTAGCCTTTAAAATCTGCAAAGCTCTGCTGACGTTCGCTTCATAAGGGATGGAGGGAGCGGCGCCTTTTTGTGAAACGACCAGGGCGGAGGCGGCGCACGCCCGTTCAATTGCCAGTTTTTCAGTGAGATTTTGAGCAAGAGAGGCGACAAAATACCCCATGAAGGCGTCGCCCGCGGCGGTGCTGTCTACCACGGGCACTTCGTAGGCCGGATGACAGTGCAGCGATTTTCCGTCACAGTATATGCATCCCTTTTCGCCGATTGTCAGAACGACTTTCAGATTCGGATGTCTTTCACGGAGCACCGAGACAATGTTTATGGGCTCTTTTTGAAGAGTAAGGTATTCCCCTTCTATTTCATTGAGTACAAGATAGTCGATTCTGTCAAAGTTCACCTGACGCAGTGTTTCATCTACGGGAGAAGGATTGAAAAACAGCACAAGGCCTTTCTTCTTAGCTTGTTCAACGATGTACCCCACATTGCTGATTTCGTTTTGCAACAGCAGAAAATCGCCTGTGTCAAAGTTTTGAAGGGTTGAGTCTATCCATTCGAGAGTCAGCATTTCATTGGAACCGGCGTGAATGAATATTGCGTTTTCTCCTGCATTTCCAACCTGAATGACAGCGTGACCGCTAGGCTGATTCACTTTCTTTACATAGGTGAGATCCACACCGCACTCTTCCAAAGCGGAAATCAGAATCTGTCCGTCAGTTCCGATGCAGCCTGCGTGGTATACCGGTACCCCAGCCTTTGCAATTGCAATTGATTGATTCAGTCCTTTTCCGCCAGGAAAAATCTCCATGCGTTCACTGTGTTCGGTTTCTCCGGTTTTTACGATGTGGTTCAGTTTATACACATAATCCAGATTGCAGGACCCAAAATTTACAATTTTCAAGTGTACATGTATCCTCCGAGTTTTTCTTTTAAAGGATAGTCTTGTGTTGTGCAAAGAATCGTCGATGTTCGGCAGAATCTGAGACAGTCAGCGGTCAACGGCGGTGAAAAAGTTGACGGCATAAAAAATGAAACACATCGACACCTAAATTCGCACCCGTCCGCCGTATACAGCATATCATAAAAAACAAAAAAAAGAAAGTACGACAAATGATAAAAAACAGACCGGAATAAATATTTACATAAATTTCAGGCGTTTTCTATCGCGGGGAAATCTAAGTTGGTGTCCGGATCTTGTGAAAATATCGGATATGTGTACGGATTCTAAGAACATTTTACTCCCGAATACTCAAATCTCCCGCTTACTTTTCGGTTTCCTTCAGTTCTTGATTTCTATAAACAGTATACGCATGTATGATTTTTACTGTTTCTTCCTGCGAAAGATACCTCTCCGGTTTACAGTTTTCACAGGAAAGTATTTCGCTCGCTCCAAAGATTCGACACACAAACGGTCTTTTGTCATAGATTGTACATCTGCCGTCTTGCAAATGGACACATTGTCCGTTCCATTCATATCCTCCCATATTCTTCTCTTCACTTGGAGAAAATTGAATGTTGTCTTTGCAGCATTTCGAGCATTCCGATTGACAAATGGATGTCGGTATTTTTTTGTATAATTCTTGAATTTCTTTTTCAAACATTTCTTCCACCTGCTTTGCATCGTTTGGTTTTTCAGATTCTGTGCATATATACGGCCAATACCATTTGTTTCTCGCCTTCTGCCTGCTCAAAGATTTTTTGAAGTTTATCCTCGTCAACCAGTGAATTTTTCAGCCGAAGCATATAAGGAGTAAGTTCATTTTTTGCAATCTTTGATTCATCCTTTTATGATTTTTTATAGGAATACTGCTTTAAATCGTCTACTATCTTGTATTTTATACTCATCGTATTATTTTTTCAAGAGTTTTTATAATTTTAAAATCATTTTTATTCTTTAGAAATTTCGAATTGTGCAATTCGCAATCATACCTGGTTTGTACCAAACGGGAATCTTCATATATCCAGGGGAAATCGGCAACTACCGTCTGCAGTCATTTGGATGCGAAGGGAAGAAAAATAAATGATGTCGGAAGCGCAGTAACCGATCGTCCTTTCAAGAAAGTTTGGTTGGAAAATAATTTTGCATAAAAAGAAGCGGCATGTCACAAGGACCTGCCGCGATGTGGTGCACCTTCAGGGACTTGAACCCGGGACCCACTGATTAAGAGTCAGTTGCTCTACCAACTGAGCTAAAGGTGCGCACAGAATATGTTGTCGCAGTATCTTCTCTCGTATCTGAAGAGAAATAAGAAAATCAACAGAACACCATACATAAATACTATCATAAATGCTTTATGAAGTCAATATATATACTCAATATTTCAAAAAAGTTCACATTATTTTATGTTATAGATTTTAAACCGCTTCTGAAATCCGGACGTTCGGGGCGGTCAAATCTGTATACAGACTTGACCGCCTAACGTATGCAGAGTTTTCCCCTTTATGTTTGGCGTTTTGTGGACTTATAAAGGAGATCAGACAATGGTATGCTGCGTTACTCCTACAAAAAGAAAATCTTTTGTCAAACAACATTACTTCAAGGTAGCAGGGGTAATCGTATCGTAAATGTCCTTATATTCAATGTCAAATCCGTTCATGATCTCCAGAATCATGGTATCTACAGCGTAGGTTTCATAAACTGTATCTGCAAAATATTCATAATCGTTTTCAACGCGGAGAATTAGGTGGATACCATATTCGGTCTTCACAGGCTGACTCATTTCGCCAACCTTCAGTTCAAAAAAGACCTTTTCAAAATTTTCTTCAATTTCACCTTTTTTGAAATAGATACCGTGATCGGGATCCTCGCGATCTTCTCCGAAGAGCCGAACAGCATTGGAAAAAGCATCGCCCAGTGTATCCTTAGCAAAAGATGCGATACTTTCTTCCCTTAGAATCACACCCACTAGTTTCATTCCGAAAAGTGCGTTGATCTGAGCGCTTGTGGGATACTCCACGGTTCCAGTTTCCCTGTAGGCTTTGATTGCGTCGTTGATCATTCCATTATATAGGGTGAAAACGGAGTCGTATTCTTCCAAAGTAGACTCAGCAGCATCTGATTCGACAAGTTTATTTGCGAATTGTTGGAGAGTGGTGACCGCTGTCTCACCGCTGTTCAGTTTGTCAGCAGCGTCCTTCAGATAGTGAAAAGCGGCGTGATCCTTTGACGCGGAAAGTTCCTCTTTCAATACAGACAGATAGCCCATATATCCAGCAAAACCTTCCATGAACGAGGAAGCGTCCTTTTCTGTTTCATACGCTTCTTCCACTTTTTCAATGGATGCAATGACCTGCTCCGCTGTACATCCGTCCGGAAGGCTCTTGTATTCCTTGTCCGCTGCGTCCAGAACACGGTACAATCTTTGGGCAACCTCCAAAGCCTTTTCCTCGGTCTGGTAGTTCTCCTTCGTCAGAAGAATGTGAATCGTGCAATAGAAGTCCTTCATAAATTCCGTGACGGTATCCTTTGAAAAGTCAATGACTTTATTTTCCCTGTTGTATATATAGTCGTACAGCCCGTTTCGAATATAGGCACCGTAAGCGTACAACTCCCTGTATACCTCGTAGGTTGCATAGTTCGCTGCCAAATCCTGTTTGAGAGGAATGCCAAGATTTGTCTGGTAGTAAAAATCCAACTGCGTTAGATATGAGTCTGTATCCTCCCAGTCCTTGTCGGTGATGACAATCCCATATTTTTGCGCCAATTGGCGTATGGCCATTTCCAGTTTCAGTTCTTCCAGTACGGCCTCACGCACCTCTGTGATGCGCTCGGGATCAGAGGTGAAATAATTTTCGTCCCCTGCGGCATATGCATCGGCAATGCCGTTAAAATAGTATCTGTACTTCTCGTAAGTTATAGGAACTCCATCAATTACCAGTACCACCGTGTCGTAAAGTTCGCGCGTTTCAGCGTCCACTTCATAGGGATCCTTCGTCTCCGTATTGCCCTTGCAGGACGTTGCCCACATGATAAGCATCAAAAACATAACCATCAGTGCGATGATTCTTTTCATGGCAAATTTCTCCTATGGTTTTTATTCCCGTACATGTTATCAGTGATTGTGGAAAAAGTCAAGAGAGATGTGCTTTTTTTCACCAAAAATTCATTTTTATATTCACCCGACGTTTTTTGTCATGCTTTTGCAGTCAAATTTTTTGATTAACGGTAAGACCTCTGTGATTTTCTTTTACTGACAAAGCAGAGATTTTGCAATCAGTGATTTCAGGAAAGAAGGTTGTGCGCTGCATTCTTTCTCTTTGTGCCGTTTTGACTGTCCAGAAATTCGCCCTATGAAACGCAGAAGAATTTCGGAAGTTTTTGGGTTACATAAAATTAAAAAAAGGACTGTACAAATTGAAAAAAATCATGTATACTTATAGTGAAAAGTTCAAACGGTCACGTTTGAATTCCGAAAACGTTTTTTATACGAATCAATAGATTTTACAAAATGGGAATGCAGTGTGACGTAAAACGCCCTGCCTGAAAAGACTTAAAGAAAGGAACGGAGATGGCTATGCCAAAGACAGAGGAACAGCACAGAGCGGCTATTGCAAACATCGAAAAAATCATCTGGAACGATCAGAAAACGATTGATGCTCTCAAAAAAGAGCGTGAAGGAATTTTGGAGAAATTTTCAAACGCTGAGACGAATAAACATAACAGCGACCTTGCCTTGCACCGAAACAAAATCAACAAAACCTGGATTTTTTTCTCCGTTGGGGCGGGTATATGTTTTTTGTTGTCTTTTCTTTACGCTGCATATTGGATGAAAGATCCGAATGTTGAGAATCTTTTGGACGGTTTTAGATATAACGGTGTGCCGCTTATTATGGTAATTCTTGCTTTCGTTTTTGCGGCGTTTGCAGTGTGGTTCTTCATTGCAAAGCGAAGAAATGCCGCCTCGTTTTTTACGGAAAGCGTCACTGCAAATAAAGAGTATGAGCGTATTCTTGCCGTTTTAAAATGTCAAGACGAAGCCATTGAAGACGCGCAGAACCTCTTAAAAACCCATGAACAGGAGCACCATTCCGCGCTTGACGCTTTTTACGCAGATTTTCCGGAAGAACTTCAAAAAATAAAAGACGAGGCGGATGCAAAGAAAAAAGAGGCGTTGGCGCAACTTGCATGGGAAGAACAGATTAATATGAAAGCCGCTATGGACGCCCGCAAGAAGCAGGAGGACATGGTGGAGGGTCAGAAAATGTTTGACCATCCGCAGGCGTACATCCTTGACGGACTTTTTGAAAACGAATACGACGTATTCTGCCGTTCGGCGGATTTGGGCTGCCAGGACGCGCAGCTGCGGGTTGTGGAGATTCTTCTTGGGATTACCTATAAAAACGGTGTGAAACCAGATGTGTCCAAGGGCGAGGAATTAGCGCTCCGATACGGCGCCAATGGGAATAACGCAATGTACGAGGTGTTGGGAAAAGGGTATCTATATGGCGAGGGGAACATACCGAAAAATGAGGAAAAAGGATTAAAATATCTTGAAAAGGCTTCCGCAAAGGGAAGACAAAAAGCTATGATCATGGCTGCTGTTTGCCATTACAACGGCGTGGGCACCGAAAAGGACGAAAAACGGGCGCGCGTTTTCTTTGAGAAGGCAGCAAGACAGGGGAACGCACAGGCCATTCAAGTACTTACCGCGATGGACAATGGGGAAAAACTTCGGTTTTAATCGACGGAATTGACTGTATTTCCACTGTCACGCGATGCTGTAACATGATATGTCTGTCATTTACATATAAAATTCGGGAGTTTCGTATAAAAGGTTCCTTACATGCAAACAGACGGTTGTTTGCAATGCACCCGGTACCCAGTACCCGGTACCCAGTACCCGGTACCCGGTATCTGGCAATTTCTCTTTTTTACAGAGTTCAAAAACTGTTTCCTGCCGTGCATGGCGGACGAAAACCTTGAAAAATCCCCGATGCAATTGA
>CANQNM010000004.1 GCA_947625265.1 uncultured Clostridia bacterium | reverse complement strand
GTGGGCGATGTTTCGGTCGGTGACAATTCTCGGATGGACGCCATTTTTGATGGCGTAGTTTTCGGTGGGCAGACCGAAAGCATCAAATCCGATGGGGAAGAGCACATTATACCCCTGCATTCTACGCTTCCTTGTCACAACCTCCAGGCCTGAATAGGCCTTGATATGTCCCACGTGCATACCTGCGCCTGAAGGGTAGGGAAATTCGATCAGCCCGTAGAATTTCGGCTTTGTGAAATCGTCTTTTGCTTGGAATATTTTTGCTTCTTCCCATCTGTCCTGCCATTTTTTTTCAATGGCTTTGTAATCGTATTTCATGCGTATGACCGTTCCTTTCTTTGCGCCGCAAATTTTGCGCGAAAGTCTAAAAATCTGTGCCTGAAAAAACAAACTTTTTCGGGCATAGGACATTTTTTTGCGTTGTGAATATGAGGTTCTTTAAACCTTATTTCCAGACTTCTCATTTTTTTGTGAGCTGCGCGGAAATATCTATCTCTGTTGCTTCTTCCCAAAGTTTTTCAAGATTGTAAAAAACACGGGTGTCCCTGTTGAAAATATGCACAATGACCGAGCGATAATCCAAAACAATCCAAGTGCCCTCATTGTACCCCTCTATGTTTTTGACGGGGCAGCTGCACTGTTCCATTTTGAATTCTACTTCTCCCGCGTAAGAACGAAGTTGAGTGCTGTTGTTTCCGTTGCATATGACGAAATAATCTGCGATGACGGTTCGGTCTTCCACATGCAGAAGTTTGATGTCCTTGGCGTCTTTAAAATTGAGAATTTCAATGATCTTGTCCGCAAGATCCCTTGGGGAAGCGGCTGAAAGATCGGTGATTTTTATTTGTTCCATATAGTTCCTTTCTGAGATCCTGCAAGGAAAATCGCAGTAGTATATCACAGAATCTGATAGTTTACAAGTTCCTTTTTTAAAAAACGGTATGCCTCAAAGGTCAGAGGATGGATTTCCGTCCCTTTGTCCTTCAGGTGTTTCATTGTGGATTCAAGAGTCCAAAGCACGCATTCGTCAAGAAGCCGCTCCCTGTTTTGATTCGTGAAACTTTTATAGAATTTCTCTCTGAGAAATCTGCAATTTTCATAGGGTCGTTTTCTTTCTATAAAATCGGCCAAATAGAGAATTTTTTCTCCTACCGACATGTGGGCTTTTCCGGTGGTGTGGCAGAAAATGGCTGAGACACCCTCCGGGGAAAGATCAAACATGTCTGCCGCCACGCATGCACCGGTGAATTGATGCAGCACTGCGGGTGAATTCAAATCTTTTTCATCAAGGTGTAACCCGTAGATCTCTCCAAGAGTCTGTTGCTCCTCTTTCGTTTTTTCATGGGTGATGTCGTGGAGCAGCGCGGCTTTTCGCAGGTCTAAGGCAGATTTACCGGTAATTCCGTACATTTTCGTCATAAGTGCCGTTTCTTCTTCCACAGAGCAAACATGTTCCAAACGGCTGTCCGACAGGTACTTACGCAGTCTTTTCTTAATTTTTTTCAGCATCAGAATATCGGATCCGTATAAGCCTTGATTTTGGATATAGTGTTCCACGTCAACGTCCAAAAATTCTTCGGCATTCTCTCCCCGTTTAATTTTTTCTCTTACAAAACGGGAGGATAGGGGAAGCGGCGTATATACGGGACAAAGGATCCTCATACCGAACCGTTCTTCGAGAAATTTTTTTTGCTTTTCAAACGCCCCATCCTCTTTCTCTTGCTCTCTTCTGTGCAAAACGACGGTTGCGAGTTTGGACAGAATTTCCGGATGTTTCCACTGGTGTAGGGTCAAAAACATGTCGCTGCCTACAAGGAGATACAACTGTGTATTTTCGGGAGAGGAAAAGTGCAAAAGAGTTTCATAGGTAAAACTGCTGCCCGGTTTTTTCAGTTCGTAGTCGCAGACGGTAATCCTTCTGTTTCCGCATTTTTCCGGCGCAAAGGCCAGACCGGTCATTGCAAGGCGCATTTCGGGCGTGACATCGGCTGTCAGCGACTTGTGGGGCGGAATTCCCGCGGGAATGATTAAAAGTTCGTCCAGAGCGCAGTCGTCATAGAATGCCATGGCGCTTTGAAAGTGCCCTTTGTGCGGCGGAGAAAAACTTCCGCCAAATATACCTGTTCTTTTCATTTTTCTCTTTTGTTCAGAATGTAGGATTTCTTTGAAATACCTGTCTTTTTCGGATTTTTATCGGAATGAATGCTTTTGTATAAATCCTTTGGGTGCGCTCCCTTTTTTTCTGTTTCCCGATTCTTCTTTTCTTTGTCGGTTGTTTTTAGGAAGGATTTTTTTCCATCCTGCATATTCTCCAGCATGCACAGCCTGTCCAGATCATAGCGCCTGTGATTGGGGGAAATTTTGAAAAGAACGAATTTGTTCCCGATACACTGAACCCCTTCGGCCTCAATTGCGGTACAGATACCGTCGCACGCCTCACGGGGGGTATATCCGCAATTCTCCAAGCATTTGATTTTTAAAAGTTCTCTTGCCTCTAGTGCGTCCTCAATGGCCGAAAGCATATTTTCGGAAACTCCGCTTTTTCCGATTTGGAAGGTGGTGTCTATTTCAGTGGCTTTTGAACGCAAAAACGCGCGCTGTTTACCTGTCAGCATGGTTCATACCCGTATTCTTTCAATTTCGTTTCAAGGAGTTCTATAAGTTTTTCCATAGCTTTCGCTCTGTGGGAGACTTTGTTTTTTTCCTCTTTTGTCAACTGTGCAAAGGTTTTGTTCAACGGTTCGTACAAAAAGAGGGGATCATATCCGAAGCCGCCAGTCCCTTCATATTTTTCAAGAATTCGTCCGGGACACTCCCCTCTGACGGTGAATTTTTCTTTCTCGTTTGGGAAGACCAGCGCGATTGCGCAGACAAATTTTGCACTCCGTTTTTCAGGAGGCAGCGTTTTA
Organism: uncultured Clostridia bacterium; assembly: GCA_947625265.1. Lineage (GTDB taxonomy): Bacteria > Bacillota > Clostridia > Oscillospirales > CAG-272 > UBA11512. Next base: position 30,796 of record CANQNM010000004.1, on the reverse strand, counting down.
AGGGCGCAAAGAAGTTTTTCATTGTTTTTTCGGTCGTCGCAAGGTTCTCCGGCATAGCGTGCCGAATAGATCCCTGGAGCTCCGTTTAGAGCGTCCACCGTCAGTCCCGAATCGTCAGCGATGGAGATACATCCGGTTTTTGCCGCCGTTTCCGCCTTGATCAAAGCATTTTCCTCAAATGTACTTCCGGTTTCGGGGATTTCCTCGGTAAATCCCGCCTCAGCAAGAGAAAGCAACTGCAATTCATCTATGGTTTTGAGCCGAGATTTCAGGATGGTGCGCAGTTCATCAATTTTGTGGAGATTGTTGGAGGCAATAAGAATTTTCACGGTCAGATCCTCTCATTCTTCTCGTCGTCAAAGAGAGCGTTTACAAAAGTCTCGGCGTCAAACGGTTGCAGGTCATCAATCTTTTCGCCCACACCTACGAATTTTACCGGGATATCCAACTCCTCTTTTACTGAAAAGACAATCCCGCCTTTGGCGGTGCCGTCCAGTTTGGTAAGCACAAGTCCTGTGATCTGCGCGGTATTTTTGAATTCTTTTGCCTGGTTGACAGCGTTCTGGCCGGTGGTTGCGTCAACCACAAGAAGATTTTCCCTGGACGCGTCGGGTAATTCACGGGACAGCACTCTGTTGATTTTTGACAGTTCATCCATCAGATTCTTCTTGTTGTGTAAGCGTCCCGCGGTGTCCACGATGAGCACGTCCGTTCCACGTTTCTTAGAGGCGATAGCCGCGTCATAGACCACGGCACCCGGATCTGATCCCTCCGGTCTGGCAATCAATTCAACGCCTACCCGATCTGCCCATACCCGTAACTGGTCGATGGCCCCTGCCCGGAAAGTATCTGCTGCGGCGAGGAGCACTTTTTTTCCCTCCGCCTTGAGCTGCGCGCTCATTTTGGCGATGGTAGTGGTTTTGCCGACTCCGTTTACGCCAATGACTAAAATCACCGAAGGCACGGTATCCAACAAAAGCCCCGGATTCTCTCCTACCATTTCGCAAAGAATTTCCTTTAGAACTTCCAGGGCGTCATCGCCGCCTTCAATTTTCCGTTCTTTTAGTTCGTCCCTTAAACGATCAATGATCTTTTCGGCAGAAGGGTATCCCACATCCGCCATGATGAGCAATTCCTCCAGTTCTTCAAGCAGGTCCTCGTCCACTTTGCGCATGTTTTTGAAGAGATCGTGCACCTGCCCGAAGATTGATTCTTTGGTTTTTTTCAGACCCTCTTTAATTTTTGAGAAAAATCCCATCTCGTTTCCTTTCGTTTTTTCTCATATTTTTAATCCGGTTTGGGATTCCACGTCGCTTAGATGCAGCGGGAGAATTTTTGATATTCCCCGTTCTCCCATAGTCACGCCGTACATGGTATCCGCCTGCTCCATGGTGCCTCTGCGGTGAGAGATGATAATGAATTGCGTCTTTTCGCTATAGTTTTTGGCATATGCCGCGAATCTTGCGACATTTACCTCGTCCAGCGCCGCCTCAATTTCATCCAGCAGACAGAAAGGCGCAGGATTGACCCGCAGGATCGCGAAGAACAGGGCGATGGCGACGAAAACCTGCTCGCCCCCTGACAGCAAGGACAGGCTTTTGATAATCTTTCCAGGGGGCGCAACAGCAATTTCAATGCCGCTTTCCAGAATGTTTTCAGGGTCGCTCAGCGACAGTTCTGCCGTTCCTCCACCGAAAAGTTCAGCAAAAACCACCCGAAAGTTGTTGTTGATCGCCGAAAAAACTTCTGAGAACTGCTTTTTCATGTCCTTTTCTAAACCGAGGATGATTCCGTTTAGTTCGGTGCGCGCATTGGTCAGATCCGTGTACTGCTGCGAGAGGAAATCGTAGCGTTCCTTAACTTCGCCGTACTCCTCTATGGCGCCCACATTGACCTGTCCCAAATCCCGTATGCGGTTTCTCAACTTGTTTTGCCGGGTGATGCAGTCGCCTCTCATCGCTTCGGTCACCGGCGGATAGTTCAACTCTTTTGAAGCGGCATAGGTGAGTTCGTATTCATCCCACAGTTTGGTACTGTAGCGTTCCTGCTCGTTTTTTATACTTTCAATTGCCCCTTCCAGGCGTGTGTATTCCTTGAAAATGATTTCCCTGTGTTTTGTTTTTTCTTTTTGACGTGTCCGAAGTTCCTCAGACTGCCTTTCAAAACTTTCGCTTTCGGTTTTCAATTCCTCGTCTGTTTTTAAAAGATTTTGCAAAGTCAGGAGAAGTTCGCGGGAGCGCTCCTCCTGCTCTTTTTTCTTCTGTCTGTATTCGATTTTTCTCTTGTCCAGCGCTGTGTTCATGGCGGTATTGTCTTCAATTTCCTGGCGTAACCGTGTAATTTTTTCTGAAGTGCGCTGTATTTCCCTATTTGTGGAACTCAAATCTTTCTCAAGGGATCCCTTGCGCAGCAGAAGCGCGTTCTTTCTTTCAATTTCTTCCGCCCTTTTTTCCTCAAGACTTTGACGGTCTTGAGAGAACTGTGCGCTTTTCTCCCGAAGTTGTCGAATTTTTTCCTCAACCGTGTGAATTTTTTCTGTCAGATCCTTTTTGTGCAGATCATAGCCCTCAATCTGACGGTTCAGCACCTCCATATTCTCTTCAACTGTCCGCAACTGGTCGCGGTCGCCATCGAGGCGAGACAGCAGAACCCTGTGCTCGGCGTCCTCGGAAGACAGCATCACATTCACAATTTCCAGTGCTGCCGATTCCTCATCTTTTTTCTGCTCCGCTGACGACGCCTTTTTGGAAAGTTCCCTGATCTCGCAAACAAGAGCTTCCGCTTGTGCGGTCAATTTTTCTTTTTCTTTTTCAAGACGGAGGACTTCCGCTCCCCTTGAAAGAATTCCCCCATCCCGTCTGACGGAACCGCCGGTGAGTGATCCGCCGGCGTTGACTACCTGTCCGTCCAGCGAAACCGTTTTGAATTTATAGCCGAATGTTCGGGAGATGACTGTGGCGTCGTCAAGGGTTTGACAGATGACCGTCCTGCATAGCAGGTAGTCTATGGCACGTCGGTGGTGGTCGTCACACTCTATAATATCGCTTGCGATTCCCATAAAACCCGAAAGGGAGGACAGTTTTTTGTAATCAATGTCCAGTTTTTGGGGAGAAACAGTGGACAACGGGTAGAAGGTCGCCCGACCTTTCCCATTTCTTTTCAACTTTTCAATGGCTTCCTTCGCCGCCTTTTCGTTTTCCGTGACGATGTTTTGCAGACTTGCTCCCAAGGCGATCTCAATGGCGGTAGCGTAGCGTTCTTCTACGCGAATCAGTTTCGATACCGGTCCGCAAATTCCGTCAAGTTCTCCGCTTGAGGAAAGTCCCATGACGTACCGTACAGAGTCTGCGTATCCTTCGAAATGTTCTTCCATGCGTTTGAGCAATTTGATCCGTTCGGTGACCGTGTTCTGCCGTACGGTCAGATTGTCAAGGACACTCTGTTTGTTCCGCTGTTCTCCGTTTAATTTTTTCAGTTCCTGTTCGTATTGCGTGATTCTGTCTTTGATTTCCCCGATTCTGTTTTTATAGTTTTGGAGTGTTTGTTCACTGTTCAACAAGCGTTCTCCGGTTTTTTTTATATTTTCGGACAAATCTTCAATCCGGTTTTTCAGTTCCTGCTTTCGAACGTTTCCGCCGTTTTTGTTTCCTTCCAGCGCTGAAAGTTCAATTTGTAGGTTTCCAAGGGTTTCTCTTTCACATTCGGTATCGGCAGATGCTGATTCTTCCTGTTCCATGAGAGCGTTCAATTTCAGTCTTACCGCCTCAATTTGACTTTGCGCTTCTTCAAGCGCTCTGTCACAGTTTGCGGCGGAACTTTTGATTTTTTCCGACTCGTCCGTCAGCAGATGAAACTGTGCATCGGCTTCCTGTCTTTCGGCGTCTTTTTGATTGATTTCTCTTCCCAGACGTTCCTGTTCAGCCGAAATATGCTGCACATCCTTTTCAAGGAGCAATGCCTCGGAATCCGCCGCGTGCTTGTCCCCCGACAGTTTTGTCGACAACTTGCGTGCATTTTCGCTCTTTTCCTGAATTTCATGCATTCTCAAAAAGAGCAATTCGGTTTGTCGCTCCAGTCCGGAAAGAGAATCGTCTGCCATTTCCAGTTCATGCTTTGCAATTTCAAAATTTTCATTCAATTTTTGACTGCGTTCACGGATGGAATCGATCTCGTAAAGCCACAGCCCTACGTCAATTTCTTTTTTTTGGGCGTAAAGTTCAAGATATTTTTTTGCCTTTTCAGCGTCCTTTTCAAGAGGACCCACTCTTCCTTCCAGTTCCGAAAGAATATCCGTGACCCTTGAAAGGTTGTCGTCGGTTTTTTCCAGTTTTCTCTCCGCTTCGGATTTTTTGTAACGATATTTTGAGATTCCGGCGGCCTCCTCAAAAATTCCTCTGCGGTCTTCGCTTTTTTTGGAGATGATCTCGGAAATTCGTCCCTGACCGATGATGGAATATCCCGATTTTCCCAAACCTGTATTCATGAAAAGTTCGGTGATGTCGCGTAGTCGGACGTTCTGTCCGTTGATCATGTAGACGCTTTCGCCTGAACGGTAGTATTTTCTTGTGACGGTGACTTCATCATATTCCACCGGCAATGAGGTTTCTCCGTCGGTGTTGTCGAAAGTGAGGGAAACCTCGGCGTATCCCATGGGTCTGCGAGTATCGGTTCCCCCGAAAATCACATCCTCCATTTTGGTTCCTCTAATATTTTTGCTGGACAATTCGCCCAGCACCCACCGTATCGCGTCGGCGATGTTGGATTTTCCACTGCCGTTGGGACCGATGACTACGGTCATTCCGGCGTCGAAATTCAATTTTGTGCGGTCAGGGAAGGATTTAAAGCCTTGAAGTTCAAGTGATTTTAAGCGCACCTTATTTCCCTTTTTGGATCACCGTCTGTCTCTTTTGCAGTTCCTCTTTTTCGGCAAAAAACAGCCGGCATTCATACCTTTCCGATAGTTTTTTTTGGTTTTCTTTCCTATGACCGATGGCCGACGACAGTTTCCCCGGCGCGACGTACACGGTATAATCTTCTCCCTTTCGTGGGGAAAGTTTTTTAAACTGTAGTTCCAGATCTTCCAAGAAAACGTGGGAGACGACCAATTCTCCGTATGCCGGGTGATAGCATCCGGCAACAGCAGACTTTTCGCAGCTTTCTTCTGCACACAGTCCCATGCGGAGAATTTTCACGCCGTGGCTTTCAAAAATTCTGAACACTGCCGCCCCTCTTTCGATTCCTTCTTCCAGCGTCAGGGGAAGATATGTTCCTTCGTTCAGAAGTTTTTCAAGGGGTGTGTTTTTCAGAACCACCGTGGGATATATGCGGCATCCGTCAGCGCCCAGAGCACATATCGTGCGCGCCGTGTTCAATTCCTTTTTCAGATCCGAGAGAGGCAGCCCCAGCATCATCTGTCCCACCAGAGAAAAGCATCCTCTTTTTTTTATACGTGTGCAGGCGTCAACGCTTTCCGCGCTTGTGTGTCCTCTTCTACAGGCGGCCAGCACCCGGTCATCCATGCTTTGAATGCCCAATTCTATAGAGGTAACCCCATAGTGTTGAAGAATATCCAGAATCTCCTCGCTCACGGCGTCCGGCCGTGTAGAAAGTCGGATTCCGGAAAGTTTTCCCTGTTGGACATACACATGCGCCGCTTCAAGAAGGGCAATCATCAGTTTTCTTGGAATGGCAGTGAAAGACCCTCCGAAAAACGCCAATTCCGCAGGACGTCCGCCCAGTGTATGAATCGCCTTTTCTACATGGAGCAAAGCGCTTTCAAAATCAAAGGAATCAACGCCCGAAATGTTTTTCTGATCACAGAAAACACAGTTATGGGGACATCCCAAGTGGGGAATAAACAGGGGGATGTTTGCGTGTTTCATATTCTTGTTTCCGTACGGTTATCTTTTATCTTTTTTTCCCGCTTTTCCAACCTGATTGCAGCCACCGAAATATTCCAGAGCCATTTTCGCCGCTTCCTGTTCGGCCATGCGTTTGCTGGAGCCCTTGCCTGTTCCGATCACATTGCTGTTGAGCTGCGCCTCTACTTCGAAGGTTTTGCTGTGATCTGGTCCGTATTCTGCTACGGGGATATATTCCAATCTTTCTCCCTGCTCCATCTGAATGATTTGCTGCAAGATAGTTTTATAGTCCCTTGTTTCCCCGATTTTCATTGCGTCGGAAACTTTTTTTTCGATGAAGGGCAGGGCAAAAGAAACTGCCGCTTCCAGTCCGCCGTCCAAATAGATTGCTCCGGCAATGGCTTCAAAGGCGTTTTCAAGGGTCGATTTTCTGTCCCTTCCTTCAGGTGTGTCCTCGCCTCTGCCCAGGTATAGTGCCTGACCCACGCCCAATTCCCGGGCGTATTCGGAAAGAGCGATATCACGCACTGCCTGTGCGCGCAATTTCGAAAGATCTCCCTCGTTTTCTTCGGGAAAACGGCTGAAAATGTGATGGGCTGTGATCAGGGAGATCACGGCGTCCCCCAAAAACTCCAATCGCTCATTGCAGGGAAGGAAAACACCCCTGCTTTTCATCTCGTTGGAATAGGAGGAGTGAGTGAGCGCAGTCCTCAGAAGCATACGGTTTTTAAAACGGTATCCTAAGCGTTTTTCCAATGCCGTAAGTCGGTCGTTTTCCTGTTTTTCTAATTCCGTCACAACTGCTTGTTTCTTCTTTCTTTTGATTATGTTTGTTCCTGTTTGTCACCGTCGGTTTTTTTTCGCTTGGCGATTTCATTTGCGATGACGCCTACCACATCGCTCTCTGCGTAACGATACGCCTGGAAAATCGCGTTTTTGACGGCCTTGGCGTCCGAATTTCCGTGCGCCTTGATGACGGGCGCAGAGATTCCCAAGAGCGGCGCGCCGCCATATTCGGTGGCGTCAAACTGTTTTTTGACCGAACGCAGACATTTCATGGAAAGAGCGCCCCGGATCTTGGAACCCAAATCTCTTCCGAATACTTCTTTGACGCAACTGAAAATATATTTTCCCATGCCCTCAGTGGTTTTCAGCAGAACATTTCCGGAAAAACCGTCGGCGACCAATACATCGCAAGCGCCGAAAGGTACGGTGTTTGCTTCAACGTTTCCAACAAAATGAATACTGGGAGTTTGGGAAAGCAGGGCATATGCCTCCGCATGAACGGCGGTGCCTTTGTGTTCTTCAACGCCGATGTTCAAAAGTCCCACACGCGGTTCCCTGATACCGAAAATTTTTGACATATAGGTAGAACCCATGATAGCGTATTCCAAAAGCATTTCGGAAGTAAAGGAAGTGTTTGCGCCGCTATCGAGAAGGAGCGTGGGGGTGCGCATTGGGAGAATAGCCCCAATGGCGGATCGGGATACCCCCGAAATTCTGTGTACAAAGAGCGTGGCACCCGTCTGCACGGCCCCGGTGCTTCCGGCGCTGACAAAGGCGTCGGCCTCCTTTTGCGCGAGTGCTTGAAGTCCAACTTTCAGGGAGGTATCCGGCTTGCTCCGTACCGAAAGGGGGGAGTCGGTCATAGTGATCTCGTTCTCAGCGTGCAGAATTTCGATTCCCGTAAGATCTATTTGATTCTCTTTGGCGCAATGTAGAATTTTTTCCCTATTTCCTACAAGCACCGGAATAAAACTCAATTCTTTGATTGCTTCAAGGCAGCCTTTGATCGGCTCCAGAGGGGCGAAATCGCCGCCCATGGCATCAAGCATGATTCTCATATACACTCTCCTTCCGTGTTTCAGGCTTGAGATTCTTCTTTGACTTTCTTGCTGACGTTTTCAATGTATGAAAGGGATCTCAAAACATAGGCGCAATTTCTTGCCTGTTTTCCGCCTTTTATCTTTTTTTCAAGAGGGGCGATGATGCCGAAATTGGCATTCATCGGTTGAAAATCCCCAATGGCACCATGGGATACATAGTGCGCCATGGCGCCCAGTTCACAAATAGGTTCAAATACCAGTTTCGTCATGCCCAAGGCCTTGCGCGCGGCGTTTATTCCCGCTACCATGCCTGATCCCGCAGATTCGATATATCCTTCAACGCCGGTGATTTGTCCGGCAAAATAAAGATTTTCACTGTTTTTTACACAATATGTTTCATCCAGAATTTTTGGGGAATTGAGAAAGGTGTTGCGGTGCATCACGCCGTAGCGCAGAAATTCGGCGTTCTCAAGGCCGGGGATCATCCGAAATACTCTTTTTTGCGCAGGAAAGGTCAGGTGCGTCTGAAAGCCTACCAGGTTGTACATGGTTTTTTCAAGGTTTTCTTGCCGCAGTTGGAGAATGGCATACGCTTCTTTGCCCGTTTGGGGCAACGGGAGCCCCACGGGTTTCATCGGTCCGTACAAAAGCGTCCCGTAGCCTCTCTTTGCCATGACTTCGATTGGCATACAGCCTTCAAAGACTGTAAGTTCCTGTTGGCTTTCCCTGTCAAATTCTTTGAGCGGCGCTTCTTCCGCACTGATGAGCGCACAGTAAAAAGCATCGTACTGCTCCCTGTCCATGGGGCAGTTAATATAGCACGCCTCGCCCTTTCCGTAGCGAGAGGCGACAAAAACTTTGGACATGTCAATGGTAGAAGCATCTACAATGGGTGCCGCCGCGTCAAAAAAATGAAGTTTTTCACCGCCCACAAGGTCTGAAATATATTTTGAAAGAGGTTCAGAAGTCAGGGGACCCGTTGCAATGACAGTGACGCCGTCTTTTGGAGGGGAAGAACATTCCTCTTCCAAAACAGTGATGGCCGGATGGTTTTTTATTCTTTCGGTGATATACCGGGAGAATTTGTCGCGGTCAACGGCAAGAGAAGAACCGGCGGGAACCCTTGTATGAAACGCCGCCTCCATAATCAGGCTTCCCATTGCAGCCAGTTCCTTTTTCAGTAATCCTACGGCATTTTCCGGAATTTCCGAGCGAAGCGAATTGGAACAGCACAACTCCGCAAAGAGATCTGTGCGGTGGGCGGGTGTCTTTTTTTGAGGTTTCATTTCGTGAAGAAAAACCTTCACGCCCATACTTGCCGCCTGATAGGCGGCCTCACATCCCGCGAGTCCTGCGCCGATCACATGAATGGAAGGGACGCTCATATCTATAACCACGGTTTTCGCTAAGGCGAAAGTTTCCTTTCTTAGGAATTGTTTCGGTTTTTGATACAAAACCGTTGACGGTAGGACGGTGAAATCCACAAAATCGGAAATCAAAAATGCTTAGTAAGCGTTTATTCAACCTTTTTCCTTTTCAGAAGGTTCGAGCGGCTCTTGGTAAGCGCAGTCCGGTGTGCGGCATACAAGGATGTTCTTTCCTTTTTTCTCAAAAAGCATTCCCTTACACCGTGGGCAGATCTTGTTGGTCGGTCGGTCCCAAGAAGAGAAATCGCATTTCGGATATCCGCTGCAGCTGTAGAAAACGCCTTTACCGCGACTCCGCCTGATGGCGATTTTTTTGCCGCAGAGAGGGCAGGACACATCCAGTTCAGTGGTAGGTTGCTTGGTGTAGGTGCATTTCGGGTAGTTTTCACAGGCGTAAAAACTTCCGTAACGTCCCTGTCGAATCACCATTTTTCCGCCGCATTTTTCGCAAATCATGCCCTCAGCGACGGTTGTTTGCGCGGGTTCTCTGGGCGTTTTCCCGTCTTTGTTCAGCGGTTTGGTGTTTTTGCACTCCGGATAGTTGGGACAGGCGGCGAATTTTCCGAATCTCCCGTTTTTTACCACCATTCTGGCACCGCATTTTTCGCAGATGATGTCGGTCTGCTCTGGCGCGATTTCAATTTTATTTTTCTCAGATTCGTTCATCGCCTTTTCAAGATTTTTTTCAAAGGGAATGTAAAACTCCGAGAGAATGGAAACCATATCGGCGCCGCCGTTTTCAATGTTGTCCAGTTGCTCTTCCATGTGTGCAGTAAAACCGTAGTCGACTACGTCAGGAAAATTTTCCATCATCAATTTGTTGGTAGCGATGCCAAGATCGGTGGGAACAAGCGATTTTCCCTCATGTTTTACATATCCTCTTTGGATGATGGTGGTGACGATGGTCGCAAAAGTGGAGGGCCTTCCAATGCCCTTTTCCTCAAGAAATCGGATGAGCGACCCCTCGTTGAATCGCGGCGGGGGATCTGTAAAATGCTGTTCCGGAAGGATTTTCCCCATGGGAATTTTTTGCCCTGACGACAGTTCCGGGAGCAATCCGACCGGCGAATCCTCATCGGCATCCCCGCTGTCCTCGTACACCGACAGATATCCCTGAAAACTTAGAAGGCTGCCGCTGGCCCTGAAGAGATATCCGGCGCATACAAGTTCCGCCGAAACGGTATCGTAGGAGGCGGAGGACATCTGACTGGCAATGAATCTGGACCAGATCAGTTTGTACAGTTTGTACTGATCGGCAGAGAGATATTTTTTCACCGTTTCCGGCGTTTTCAAAGGATCCACCGCGCGGATTGCCTCATGAGCATCCTGAGCGCCCGATTTTGTCTTGTAGACGCGTCTTTCGGACGGAAGGTAATTCTTTCCATAGAAATCTGAAATATATTCTTTTGCCGATGCATAGGCTTCATCCGAAATACGGACGGAGTCTGTACGCATGTAAGTGATCAAGCCGCTTACACCGCCGTTTTCGGCGCCCAAATTCACACCTTCATACAGTTCCTGTGCGATCTTCATGGTCTTAGCTGAGGAAAATCCCAATTTTTTATGGGCATCCTGCTGCATGGTAGAGGTGGTAAAGGGAGGAGCCGGATTTCTGAACTTTACCGTTTTCTTCACGCCGGTTACGGTAAAAGGCGCATCGCGCATCGCTTCGACGATTTTATCTGTCTCATTCTGATTTTTCAGATCAATCTTTTTTCCGTCTTTTCCGTAGAAACGCGCATAAAAAGTTTTTTTGTCGCATTCCAGTTGCGCGGTGATCGTCCAGTATTCTTTTGGCACGAAAGATTGAATCTCTTTTTCACGTTCTACGATCATGCGGGTTGCCACCGACTGAACTCTACCCGCAGAAATGCCGCTGCGTACGGTTTTCCAGAGGTAGGGGGAGAGTTTATAGCCCACAATCCGATCGAGAATTCGCCGCGCCATCTGAGAATTCACCAGATCCATATCAATGTTTCTTGGATGTTTGATGGCGTTTTTCACCGCTGTTTTGGTTACTTCGTTGAATGTGATTCGCCTGGTTTTGGCAGGGTCGAGTTTTAACGCCGTACAAAGATGCCACGCGATGGCTTCCCCTTCACGGTCCGGGTCGGTTGCAAGATAGACGGTGCCTGCCTTTTTGGCCTCCTTTTGCAACCCTTTGATCAATTCACCCTTTCCTCTGATATTGATGAAATGCGCTTTAAAACCGTCTTCAGTATCCACGCCCAGAGTGGATTTTGGCAGATCGCGCACATGACCTACCGACGCCATCACCTTGTATCCCGAGCCAAGATAACTTTTGAGGTTAGCGGCTTTGGTAGGGGATTCGATGATCACAAGATTTGACATAGAAAAAATTCCTTTCAGTTTTTACGTGCATGCCGCGGCTGTGAAATGTCACTATTTTAAAATAAACCGACCGCCGGGGAGAGCGGTAATACAGTCTTTGATTGCTAAAATTGTCAGAGACGTCATAACCGAGGGAACGTTTAAACCGCTCATTGCGGAGAGTTGATCGGCGGATAACGGACGATTCTCCTTGTCCAGAAGTTTAAACAGGATCTGGCATTCCTCGGTAAGATCCTTTGGGCAGTCCTTTTCGGGTTGGCTGTCGGTACAGTTTGCCGACGTGGCTGATTTCGGTTCTTCAGTTTTGGCCCTCTTTACATTCTTTTTTTGTGAGGGAGCGGGGCAGTTATCGGCTTTTTCTTTGACGGAACCGGGAATCTTCGCGGGCGTGAGAAGAATCTCCGGTCTGAATACCGGAATGCGTTCCACAAAAATTTTGTTGGGGTAGAGAATGCTGTAGTCGGACAAAAGTTCCGCGGCATTGGTCACAGGCGTGGCGCCGTTTCTCAGAAGTGCGTTGGTGCCTTCGCTGTTCTGTTCCCCTACCATACCCGGAAGTGCGAAAAGATCGCGGCCTTGGGAGACAGCACATCTTGCGGTGATCATTGCTCCGCTGGATTTATCTCCTTCAATGACCAGTGTTCCCTGACAAATTCCGCTGATGATCCTGTTTCGAATGGGGAAAGTGCTTTTTCCGGGTCTTGTTCCCGGTTTGAATTCACTGATCACCAATCCCTTTTTCTCAAGTTCCAGCATCAGGTCAAGATTCTGTTTGGGGTAGGTAATATCAATACCGCAGCCTAAAATCGCTATGGTGTCTCCACCGGCGTCCAGCGCGCCTCTATGACACACGGAGTCAACGCCCGCCGCCATCCCCGAAACCACTATTGCACCCGCGCAGCAAACGTCATGGGCGATGGTGTAGGCAGTGCGCTCGCCGTAGGAGGACATGCGTCTTGTGCCCACCATGGCCAGAAGCAAATTATCGTTGAAATCCATTTTCTTGCCTTTGCAGTACAATAGAACCGGCCGTTTGCCGATGCGCCGCAGCCTTGCGGGGAATTGAGGATCGTCATATGCCAGGATTTGCACGTCATGTTCCCGGCACCAATAAAAGATCTTTCGCGCTTCTTCGGAATCCTTCCGTTTCAACCGTGCTTTGACGTCCTCTGCCAGATCCAACAGATCGTATTCTTGGTCTTCCGCCTCATAAATCTTTTGCGCGCTTTCATCGAAATATTCAAGAAGAATATCGGAATCTTTGCTTCCCGGAGAAACGCAGAGACTTAACCAGATCCAGTAAAGAATATGACTGTGCGACATATTGTTCTCCCCCCTTTATATTTTTACTTTTTGAAGCGATGGTATAAAAGAATTGCCGCTGCGACGGAGGCGTTCAGAGATTCTGTCCTTTCGGTTATTGGGATGAACACCTTTCCTGTGCAGGATGCCAGAAGATCCTTGGGAATGCCGTGTCCTTCATTGCCCACAAGGAAACAGCAAGAACTGCTAAAGGACAGTTTTTCAAGAGGAACAGCGTCACGGTCCAGCGCTCCGCCGTAAACCGCGTAACCTTTCCTTCTCAGAGTTTCAATAGTTCTCTGCGGATTATCCGTCATATACATTGGGAGATCAAACACGGCGCCCATGGAAGCGCGCACGGTCTTGGATGCATAAGGATCGGCGCAGTCGGCCGTGACAATCAGTCCCCCGCAGTCGAAAGCGGCACAACTGCGCATGATATTGCCCAAATTCCCCGGATCCTGTATGGAAACCGCCATCAGTAAAGTACGCGAATCATTCGGGAGTTTCTCATAAGTATAATCTATTGTAGCAAATTTGTGATATTTGTCAATAGTTTTTGCGACGCAAAAAATACCCTCCGGAGAGTTTTCTTCGGTCAGTTTTTCGTAAACGCTCGGGGAGACTTCGTAAATTTTACAGTCCGTCGGGAGTTCGGAAAGAAGTATTCCTACCGCTTCTTTGGCATCCTGTCTTAAAAAAAGCGCGACAAGGGGTACCTCGCGCTTTACGGCCTCGGCGAGAAGTTTTTTTCCCTCAAAGAAAAATAAGTGTTTTTCTTTACGGTTTTTACGATTTTTTAAAGCAACGGCTTCAAGGATCCTGGGATTCTGTCTGCTCGATATGTATTCCATCATATGCGACCGCTCTGTGTATCCTTCTATGTGATTTTAAACGCAACGCTTGTTTTTTAAAATACCGGAGCTGCCACAAAAAGCGACAGCCCCGGCGAATATTCTGTTTAGAGCGCGGCCTTTGCCGTTTCGACGAGGGAAGCAAAGGCAACCTTGTCAGAGACCGCCAGTTCCGCAAGCATTTTTCTGTTCATGGTGACGCCTGCTTTCTTCAGACCGTGCATGAACTGAGAATAATTCATCCCGTTGATCTTTGCCTGCGCGGAAATTCTGGTGATCCACAGAGAACGGAAATCTCTTTTCTTGAGTTTCCTCCCGATAAAAGCATAGTTGCCGCTCTTCATGACGGCTTGTTTGGCCATCTTAAAGTGTTTGGACTTGGAACCCCAGTAGCCTTTCGCAGCCTTTAAAACTCTATTTCTTCTTTTGCGCGTCATCATCGCGCCTTTCACTCTTGCCATTTCTGTATCCTCCTGCTTCTCGAGTCAAATAAATCAGAACTTTTGAATCAATGTTTTAATCGTGGGCGCCATGGATTCGCTCAGATAGGTGCCAGTGCGGAGCGATCTTTTGCGCTTTGCCGTTTTGAGGCCCAGATTGTGGCGGTGCTGCGAATGGTTCATTTTTACCTTTCCGCTTTTGGTCAGAGAAAATCTTTTAGCGGAGGCTTTGTGCGTCTTGATCTTTTGCATGGTTATATACCCCTTTCGATATAGTGCGTTCCGCAATCCTTCTTATTTTTTTTGTGGCGCGATGAACATGGAAAGATTCTTTCCGTCAAGAACCGGTTTTTTGTCGACAATGCCAATGTCGGACACCGCACCGGAAAATCTGGAAAGCAACTCGTGCCCGATTTCCTGGTGAGTCATCTGCCTGCCTTTAAAGCGAACCACCACCCGCACCTTGTCTCCGTCCTCCAGAAACCTGCGCGCATGATTCACCTTGGTATTGAAATCGTTGGTGTCGATCTTGTAGGAAAGCTGAATTTCCTTGATGTCCACTTTTTGCTGTTTTTTTCTGTTTTCTTTTTCTTTCTTGTCCCGTTCAAAACAGAACTTTCCATAGTCCATGATCCTGCAAACTGCCGGGGAGGACTGTGCGGAAATCAGCACAAGATCCAGATCCTTCTCATATGCCATGTCAAGCGCCTGAGAGAGGGGAACAATACCGATCTGCTCGTTGTTTGCTCCGACGACTCTGACGTTTGTGCCAAAAGCAATGCCTCCGCCGCGTGAGATCTCTTCATTGATGTACATATCTTTGGAAGATTTTGGTTTGATTGGGAATCACCTCGTTTTCAAAAAATACAATAAAAAGTGCGCAGACAACAGTCTCCGCACACAATGACACTGCGCTGCGGTCACCGACTGTTCGTCGGCGTCCGTCAGAACACATCGCCTGATGTTATCAAACCCATCGTCACACACAGTGCGCAGGTGAGAGCGGAAACTCTTCTTCTTTTTCGTGTGAAGATTATAGCACAGATTTTTTGGATTGTCAAGAATTTTTTTGCTTCTAAAAAACTTTTTTTAAAAATTTGGCGCAGAATTGTCAACGGTGCGTCTGGAAATTTTCTATCGGTTTTGTCGGAAGACCTCGAAAGCGAGGATTGACGCGGCGGAGGCGGAGGAAAGGGCGGCGTCAAACGGTCTGCCATAGTCCAGCCTCACAATTTCGTCGCAGCTTTGAAGTAATTCTCTGCTGATACCCCTTTTTTCACCACCAATCACCAGAAGGAGCGGTTTTTTCAGATTTGCGTCGTACACTGGTTTGGAATCGGGAAGATCGGCACAAATAACCCTGTAGCCGGCCTTTCTGAAAATTCCGGTAAATTCCTTTGACGCCGTGTATATTGGCATTCTTTCAAAAGCGCCCGCGGAAGACCGGCAGACGATACCGTCCGCGCCGGTTCTCACGCCTCCCGAAAGAATCACTCCGTCAACGCCCGCGGCATAAACCGAGCGCAGGGCGTAACCGAAGTTGTAAGGATCTTCAATGCCCTCCATTGCCATATAAAAGCCCTGTTTGACAAGGAAATCCTCTGAAAACCGAGGGAAGTTTCGTTCGGTGCAGAAGGCAAGAATTCCCCCGTGGCTTCGGTCAGGCGCGAGCGAATCAAGTATTTGCCTGTCCGAGAAAATCAGTTGAAAATTTTGCTCTTTGGCCCTATGGCAAAGAAAGGCATATTCTTTTGGGTGTTTTTCAAGACGTTCTTTCGCATACAGAACCTTCTCAATTCGGCGGTCGTTAAAACTGCTCCCGGTTCCTTCAACAAGCGCGCGTAGACAAATCATTCCCTCAAAAAGAAGGGAAGAACTTTCCGCTGCGGTCGGCTCTTTGTTCATTTTTTGTGACCGTTCCTTTCCGGTTGCATGGATTCTTGCTGTTTTTTCACTTCCATTTTTGTTCTTCTAAGAATTTCGCGTGAAAGCGCGAAGCCTTTGGAAAAAAGAGAGTTTTATGTCGTTCTGTTCAGATTTCGGAGGATTTTTCCCGTTCTGTGGCAAGAGACAGGTATCCCTCGCGAATGCCTCCGCTGCAAACGACGATTTTTTCGGTGTGCATGATCGTGAAAATTTCAAGAAAAGCGCAAAGTCCCGATGCCATCAACTCATAGCGGTCGGGGAGGAGTTTTTTCACGCGGTCGATCTCTTCCTTGCCGGAATTCTCAAAAAGTTTCAAAAAATTTTCAAAAAACGCCGTCCCAAAGGTATTTCGGTCATTTTGAAAAAAGGTTTTTGCAAGAGTGGCGCACGCCTTGGCGGTTCCTCCCACGAGCACGGCAACTTTACCGTACGGTTCGAAACGCAGAATCTCCCGTGGCACACGGTCTTTCACATATTCCGAAATTTCTTTTTTTTGGTGCGCCGAAAGGACAGTTCCCACATTCAGTGCCTTTTTTACCGAGAGTGCGCCGAAAGGACAGGAAGAGAGGTAGAGGGACTGTTTCCCGTCGAAAATGTTGATTTCGGTGCTTCCGCCCCCCATGTCCAACATCATTCCCCTGTCTGGAAGGTTTTCACAGGTCATTTGCATTCCGATGAAACTGCATCGCGCTTCTTCCTCTCCCGAGAGCAGTCTGACGGAAATTCCGGTACGTTCCCGCACGGATTCCAGTTCCTGTGAAGGCTGCGCGAGAAGTCTGAAAGCGGCGGTGGCGAAGGCAAAGATATTGGAGCAGTCCAGACGCACGGCGTCCTGTGCATAGTCCGTGAGTGTCCGGCACAGAATGTCCAACCCTTCCTTTGACAGTTTTCCCTTTTCCACATACCCGATAAGGCGCACGGCGTTGGAACGGTGGGCAATTTTTTCAGGAGAATTTGCTGAAAGGCTGAAAACATCATATTTCACGGTGTTTGAACCGATGTCGATGACCATATAGTTCATAGTTCGTTATTCCCCTGTTTCTCCGGTTTGGACCGAAGGCTTGATCCCTGTTTTATGGAATTCAATGTTTTCGCACTTTTTAAACGAAACATCTTTGCTCCTTGCGCCGAAATAGTGTCCGTTCGCTTTCACCGTGACTGTCAGCCCATTCACAAGTTCAGAGAGTTGTTCTTCGCTCAGGTCGCCTGAATAAACCGTCAGAACGATATAGGCTTGCACTGCTTGTCTGCTAAACAGAGGCGTCGTATATGCCGCTCTTGCATCTGAGAAAAAGAGAATGTGATCGGCATAGTTTTCAGCGTTTTTCAGGGTGGCGTCAATGCTGTACCGTTCAGCAAAACTTGAATTTTTCACAGAAAAACTGCAATAAATGTCCATGTAGTCCCAAGGATTATCGCTGGGCAGTTTTCCTTTAAAGGAACAGGCGTGTTCGTAGTCGTACAGTTCCTCCGTGTCGTACCGTTCCGCGGCTTTTTCAAGATACGTATATGTTGCATCCCAGTTTGTGCATTGAACGTCTACAGGCGCGGTTGCGATGGGGAATATCACTTGAGAAAAGATTGCCACAGCAAATGCTGCCAGAAGAACAGCAATAAAAAGGCCTCCCGCGAGAATCAAATATCTTTTTTTTGATTTCATAATCCTTTTTCCTTTTTTGAAAACCGAACGCTCGGACGTTTCCATCCCTGTTATCCAGCAGTGTAACAAATAAAAAGCGGTTTGTCAAGGGAAGGTAAAAAAACTTCAAACAGAACGGCGAACTGCCGGATAAGAAAGCGCTGTGAAAGGGCAAGAATAAAAACTCTGAAGAAAAAGGATGTTCGTGAACATGAAACAAGCATAAAATCTCATACACTGAAAATGAAAAAGTCCGCTCCGGCACAGGAGATTTCTATATGATCTTCACCGGACGAAAAACCAAAAAGCAAAGTGAGGAATGGTCATCATGATCGGAATGTCTGCGGCGGCAGTGCTGTTCGGCTTATACTATATGGTGTTGCATGTGTCGGAGGGACATCGTTTCCCTCCGCCTTTGTCAGCGGAAGAGGAGCGGGCGTGCTTTCGTCTGGCGCGGGCAGGCGATACCGGTGCGCGGGAGAAACTGATCGAGCACAATCTTCGTCTTGTGGCGCATATTGTAAAAAAATATTATACGCAGTATAAAAGTCAGGAAGATCTGATCTCTATCGGCACCATTGGTCTGATCAAAGCCATCGACACCTATGATGTGGAAAAAGGCGCGCGGTTTGCGACCTATGCCGGAAAGTGTTTGCAAAATGAAATCCTCATGTATTTCAGATCCCAGAAAAAAAATTCAGGAGAAGTTTCAATGAATGAAACCATCGACGTAGATAAAGACGGAAATCCATTGACCTATGCAGATATTTTGGCAACCGAAGATCACATCGCGGAAGAATTGTTTACCAAAATGAGTTCGGCAAAAGCTGTGGAATATATTATGAAAGATCTGGAACAGAGGGAGCGCAAGGTGATTATCCGGCGTTACGGACTGGACGGAAATCCTCCTGTGACCCAGAGGGAAATTGCAAAGCAGATGGGCATATCGCGCAGTTATGTATCCAGAATCGAAAAAGGTGCGCTTGAAAAAATCGGGGAATATCTCAAGCGCACCGGAGGATAGCATATGTGGAAGAAACAACGCATAAAATAGGGACAAAAGAAAACCGAGAGGGAGTGTGGATATGGAGTACAACAAAGCGCCTAATTTCAGAGGCGGTGAGGATGAGGAATTTTGCTGTGCGCTTCCGGTATATGAAGAGGAGCGGCTGAAGGAAGCGGGAGACGATTTTATTCTTCCGGACTATTTGCCGGATATTCGGAAAATCGTGGCAACCTTTCCCACGGCCACTGTCAAGGGGCGATTTATAGGCAGTGGAACATTGGAATACGAGGGAGAGGTGAGTTATAAAATCCTGTACATCGCTGAGGATCAGAGTTTGAAAAGCGCGCTTTTTGTCACCGGGTTTGAGGATAAAATCGGAAACGAGGAGTTGTCGCAGGATTGTGTCGATTTGATTGTTCCGGTATGCGAGGGTGTCAACGTTCGGATGCTCAATCCAAGAAAACTCAACATACGTTCCAACTGCGGCGCGAAAGTCAGCGTTTTTAAAAGGCACTGCAATGTTCCGATGCTGCTGGGCGCGAACACTCTGGAGGATGAAGCGAGACTTCAGTGTAAGGTGGATCGGATTGACAGCGTCAATGTGCTGAATCTTCGTGAAAACGGCCTGACCCTTTCCGAGGATTTAAATTTCGAGGCGGCGATGCCCACCGCCGTGGAATTGCTCTTTGGCAGAGCCGTTCCGGTGATGCAGGATTGCAGAGTGACGGAAGGGGAAGCGCAGATCAGAGGATCCGCCGAAATATACTGTCTTGTCAGCACCGGAAGTGACAAGGAGGGTAGGGAGGAGATTTTGCCCCTGACATTTTCACTGTCTTTTTCACAAACTGTTAAAAACGAGGGGCTGCATGAGGGCGGCGAGTGTTTTTGCACCCTTCTGCCCGAGGGATGCGAATTCAGATTGCGGGATGATGAATTCGGTCAGAAGAGAGTGATCGAGTTTGATATGACCTACCTTTGCGATCTGACGGTATACTATCCCAAATCCGTTTCATTGTTGTCAGACGCCTATTCACTGGAAAAGGAAACCGAACTTTCTTTGTCTGAAAAGATCTTTTACAGATTCTGCGCCCCCTTGAAAGGCGGTTTTTCGGTGAATGAAAGTGCGACGTTGGATCTGCCGGAGGATGGCGGGTACACGTTGGTGCAATCTTTCCTTTTCCCCGATTTGCATCTGGCGAGCGAACCGGACAAAGAGGGTAAAACCGTGCTTGAGGGAGATTGTGGCATTTCGTTGCTTCTGCGCGACAGCGCGGGCGCGCCGGACGTACGGCGCACCACCATTCCGCTGCGCTTCAAAACCGACAAAAAGGCGGAGGAACATCAGACTGGGGAAGTCGCTTGCAGAGCGTCGGGCGTTCGGTGCAGACTGGACAAAAATATCTTGACCTGTGACTTTGAAGTGGGATTTTTCGGTCAATTGCTTTCAAAAGATCCGGTACAGACGGTGGATGAGATTCGGATTTTGCCGGAGATTCGGAAAACTCCCGGAAAACGCGGCAGCGTGATTCTTTATTTTCCGGAGAAGAACGAAGCCTTTTTTGATATTGCCAAGCGGTACGGAGTGCCGGTAGACAGTCTGGCGTCTGGCATACCCGGAGCATCCGAGGGGAAAGGAAAGGAAAGCGCTGACCGCCGCGAAAAAACGGCGGAGGCGGGCGTCCCTCTGTTCATTTCCTGCAAATGAATTTTGATGTTCGTCGTTTGGACGTTTTCGTTTTCACTGTTTGAAAAGTATGCAGTTTTACCTTTTTCCTCATACAAAAATACTTTTTGAAAATTTATCATGAAATAAAAAAGTGTTTTTTACACCTTGCATTGAGAAATTGAGCAAATATTGCTTCACATAAAAAAGCACAGGCGGCGAAAGATAATTGTGCGCCGAAAAGCGGCGGTTGACGGTTCCTCCCAGTTATTGGATTTTAAAAAATTGGGAATTGGAAATTCAAAGAAACTTAAGAGATCTGACATTTGAAATTTGAAATTCCAACGTAAGCAGAAAATCCGGAACCTGAAACGAAAGAGGCATCAGATATCCGACCTCCGACAGGAAAATGACAGTCGGCGGCAGGGATTTTCGGCGCGCAATGAAGCAGAATTTGAGGTAAAACGAGAATTGAGACGGTTTAAACAACGATCCGTGTTGAGAGGAAGGTTTGCACGAACCTCGTCGATTTTATTGGCGGCATGGATCGGGCTGTTTTCAATGAGGGCGCTTCCTGTGTGTGTGTATGCGAAGGAAAGGCAGTGCGGTTCTTTTGAGGAGGAACGGGAGTGCGGGTCGGACAATTCTCTGCGCGGCGCGTCCGGGAAAGAAGGGGAGCAAACGGTTGACGCCTGGAAAAAGAAAACTACCTTGAAAGAGGGTAGGATGCTTATTCCGGGAGGGACGCCCTTTGGCGTTCGTTTCTATACCGACGGGGCGATGATTTGCCGGGTGGAACCGGGCAGTCCGGCAATGAAAGCCGGATTGACCGAAGGAGATCTCATTTGCGGTGTTAATCATGAAAAAATCAATGACGCCGCAGGACTGACGAAGGCTCTTGAAAAACTGACCGGTGAAAAAACGACGGTGGAATTTTTCCGTGAGGGAAAAAAGAGGACGGTAAACGTTTATGCGGATCCCGATAGTTCCGGCCGCGGCGCTCTGGGTGTTTATGTGAGAGACTCTCTTGCCGGAATCGGAACGTTGACATTCTACGATCCTGAAACCGGGATGTTTGCCGGTCTGGGTCATGGCATCTGTCAAAGCGGCAGCGGTACGCTTCTCCGTCTGGGACACGGGAACATCACCGATGTACGCATCACCTCCGTGATGAAAGGATCCAAAGGCGTTCCGGGACAATTGCGCGGTCTGTTTTGCCCGGGAAACCGTGGGGAAGTGAAAAGGAACACCGTGCAGGGTATATTCGGTCAGTGCGATAAGAAAGATATTGTCGGAAATCCCGTAGAAGCGGCGAGAGCCGAACAGGTGAAGGAAGGGAAAGCGGAAATTCTTTGTACAGTTTGCAGTGGAGGTCCGCAAAGGTATGAGGTGGAAATTGAAAAAATTCTTTCCTTTGAAGCCTCCGGTAAAAACTATCTTATAAGAGTGACCGATGAAAATCTTCTTGCGCTCACAGGCGGAATTGTACAGGGAATGAGTGGAAGCCCTATCCTGCAAAACGGAAAAATCGTGGGTGCGGTGACCCATGTATTGGTGGAGGACCCCACAAGAGGATACGGCATTTATATCGGAAACATGCTCGACAACATGTCTTAAAAATGGAAGAGTCGGTGAAAATCCTAGGGATTTTTTCCGGCTTTTCCGATTTTTTGTTTTGTACGGGGAATACCCGTTGACATGGAAACGAAAAAGAAGTATAATGAGGTATAATACGGAAGACAACAGGAAAAAAGTATCCTTGAAACCGGTACAGAGCGTCCCGAAATCCCGGGACGGCGAGTTGCTCCAAAATGGAATATGAGCGGAAAGGAGAGTGGTATGACGTGGAAGAGTTGACGGATCTGCAGCATGCGTATTATTTGCTGAAGAATAACAAATATTCGGAGGCCGTAAGAATTTTTGAAAAAGTGATGGCGGACAGTCCCACGGAGCCGACCGCGTATATCGGGGCGCTTTTGGCGCAAAATTGTATGCATAGCGAGGAGCAATTGGTAAATCTTCCTTTGCCGCTGTCTTCCTACGCCCTTTTTGAAAGCGCCCGAAAAAACGCGGGAAAAGGATATGGGCAGGTGCTTTTTTCCTATGAGGAAGCACAGCGAAAACTTCTTGAGGAAAAGGAGGAGAAGTACCTTTTTCTGTTGGAAGGAGTTTCGAAAACCGAAAAGAATGAAAAAGAACTGTCCGATTTGATCGGATGTGCCGTGGAACTGCGGGATTATAAAGACGCTGCGGCGATACGGTCGCAACTGGAAAAGGATCGCCAGGCGTTTCACACGGCGAAGGCCGAAAAAAAGAAAGAGTTCTGGATCCGTTTTCTGCCCTGTGCGGTACTGTTGCTGACGGTTGTCGCGGTCGTGGGCACGCTCTTTGCTCTGCCCAAGAGGGACGGTTTGCGCTATGCGCTAACGCTCAACGGATATGCGGTCGTCGATTGTGACAGGGATCAGCAAACAGCGGTTTTGCGTGAAAAAATTTACGGAATTCCCGTGACCGAGGTTGGAAGGAATGCTTTCAAAGACTGTAACGAACTCACACAGGTGACCCTGAACGGAAAGATTGACGCCATTGGAAAATCGGCCTTTTCCAACTGTCGGAACTTAAAGGGCGTTGTGGGGGCAGAGACGGTGGAGAAGGTGGGCGGCAAAGCGTTTAAGGACTGTAAATCGCTGAGATTGCTGAAACTTGCGCCGGATTGCCAGTTGGCGCGTACTGCTTTTCGGGACTGTGATCGGTCACTCGCCGTTTTCGCGGGAGATGAACGCCAAACGGTGGATGTAGATGCATAAGAAACTTTTGTAGGACGTGTCCCAATTCTCTTGGACATTTCAAAGCCCTTTCAGAAGTCGGAAAACTTTTGAATTGAACGTCCGGACGGCAAAAGTCCAAACGGATTTAAGAGAACGGTACAAAGTCTTTTCAAATCGCAGCAGTACATGTGCCGCTGCGGTAAAACAAAGATCGGAAGGAAAGCGTTTTCCGCGCGGAACGGTCGTTTTACAGCATTCTTAAATACAGTCGGCGCGGTTCTTTCAAAAAATTTCCGTTTGTTTTGATGTTGGCAATGAGGGAACCTTCAGGGCAAATTTCGAAGACAAAAGAGGTGCATCACCAAAGGGCGATGCACCTCTTTAAAATTCCTTATGCGGCAAACGTCAAGCCGTTGTCGGCGCCGCATTTTCGCTCTTCGCCGCGTTTCTTGCGCAGAAAGGGGAAAATCAGCGGATCCGAATTTCCGATTTACTGAAGTTCAGCAAAATACTTGATGGTGCGAACCATCTGGCTGGTGTAGGAGTTCTCGTTGTCATACCAAGCGACAACCTGCACCTGATAGGTATCCTCGTCGATCTTCGCGACCATGGTCTGGGTAGCATCAAAGAGAGAACCGTAGGTGATTCCGATGATATCGGCAGATACCAACTGCTCTTCAGTGTAACCGAAGGACTCGGAGGAGGCGGCTTTCATCGCAGCGTTGATTCCTTCCTTGGTGATGTCCTTCCCTTTGACGACTGCAACAAGAATGGTGGTGGAACCTGTGGGAGTGGGAACTCTCTGCGCAGAACCGATGAGTTTTCCGTTCAGTTCGGGAATCACCAGACCGATGGCCTTAGCAGCGCCCGTGGAATTGGGCACGATGGAGCAGGCAGCGGCGCGGGCTCTTCTCAGATCGCCCTTTCTGTGAGGTCCGTCCAGAACCATCTGGTCGCCGGTATATGCGTGAACGGTAGTCATGATACCGCTTTGAATGGGCGCGTAATCATTGAGCGCTTTCGCCATGGGCGCCAGGCAGTTGGTGGTGCAGGAAGCGGCGGAGATGATGGTATCCGCGGGAGTCAGCGTCTGTTCGTTCACCGAATATACAATGGTAGGCAGATCCTTGCCGGCGGGCGCGGAAATGACAACCTTCTTGGCGCCGGCGTCGATGTGCGCCTGAGATTTCTCCTTGGAGGTATAAAAACCGGTACACTCCAGAACCACGTCAACCTTCAGTTTCTTCCAAGGGCAGTTCCGTGCGTCTTTTTCCGCGTAGATTTTGATGGTTTTGCCCGCAACGGTGATGGTGCCCTCTTCGTCATTGGCGGAAACGGTATCACCCAGAGCGTATCTGCCCTGCGCGGAGTCATACTTCAGCAGGTGCGCAAGCATAGTTGGACTGGTCAGATCGTTGATCGCCACAATGGTGTATCCCTTCGCGCCAAACATCTGACGGAAAGCCAAGCGGCCAATTCTGCCAAAGCCGTTGATCGCAACTCTTACATTTGCCATAATAAAAATCCTCCGAAAATATTTAAATTGAATACATTCGCGTTCCTGTACATTTTACACCATTTTGAAATAATATACAAGTCCTTTTGAAAAAAATTTTCAGAATCGTCGGTTTTCTCTTCTTTTCCGGTTTTTCAGTCTTTTGGTTTGTTATTTTTGTATCAATTGCCGATGGACCCGTAAAGCAAGTGGAAAAAAGAGCGACGGTATCGTATAATGGCGGCGGTGTGGTGCGTATTTTTCGTTACTTGGACAATCCGCATGCTGAATTTTGAGGGAAATCGGCGGTGAACATATTGAGAGCGAAAAGGTTGAAGGAGGCGCCGATGTTTCTTACAATTCCCGGGGATTTACGAAGAAGATGGGATCCTATAACCGCTAAAACCTTTCACGGCAAAAATATCTGCGGAAGTGTATCAGTCATAGTCTGTCACATACCCACTCTCAAGTAATTTTTTCTTCTTAGTAATTGTGTTTTGCAGATATCCTCATATAGTCGGTTATGCCGTTTTTGCCCTTGCATTCCATGTCAGAGTACCATAAGACCTTTAGTCTTTGTTGTCAAAGGCTTTTCTAATCATAGCAAGCAGCAGTAAATGTTTGGAGCAGTACTGCCTACCGCAAACTTTTATCTTGTCAAAAGAGATGGCCCCTATTTCATTATACAGATCTGATTCGTGATTCACTTTAACTTGGCATTGACACGGTAAAAAAATAGAGGTATAATGCCTTGGGTACGTTCAGACGTATCGACGACGGAAGACCTGGCGGATGCATCGCGTCTGCGGTAGAATTCCGACGTTGAGGCATAGAAAACCGCCGGCCGTCCACAGGTACGTGTGACAGGAACGCGGGGAAAGGAGAACTATGGCAAACAGGCCCATTGCGGACAGATTGCGTCCGAAGAATCTCTCGGAAATGGTGGGACAGGAGCACCTGTTTGGTGAAAAGGGAACCATTCGGCGGGTGCTGTCGCAAAACCATATCACCAATATGATCTTTTACGGACCGCCCGGTACAGGAAAGACAACGCTTGCAGGAATCATCGCGAAACTGTCGGGCATGGAACTTTGCTGCCTGAATGCCACCACCGCTACCACTGCGGATGTGAAAGAAGTTATCGCCAAAAGCGAGTCGGTATTTGGGACGGAGGGAATTCTTCTTTATATTGATGAGATTCAGTATTTCACGAGAAAACAGCAGCAGGTACTGCTGGAGTATATCGAAAACGGACAGATCACGCTGATCGCCTCGACGACCGAAAATCCCTACCTATACGTATATAGCGCTATTATATCCCGCTCCATGATTTTTGAATTCAGGGCGGTAAATGCAAGGGAAATCCTTCCTGTTTTGAAACGCGGGATGGATTTACTGAACAGTGAAGCGTCCGTGCGGCGAAGCGTTTCGGAGGAAGTTCTCCTGCGAATTGCCCAATGCGGCGCGGGCGATGTGCGCAGGAGTCTGAACATTCTTGAAAGCGCCTTTTACACGGCGGAAGAGGAACTGACTGAGGAAATTGTGGACGGTCTTACGCCAAAGGTTCTGGGAAATTTCGATAAAAGCGGAACGGTGCATTACGATTTGCTCTCCTGCCTTCAGAAGTCGGTTCGCGGTTCCGACCCGGACGCCTCGATTTTTTACCTTGCCAAAATTCTTGAGGGGGGAGATCTTCAGGGAGCATGCAGGAGATTGCTGGTGATGGCGAACGAAGATATAGGTCTTGCTTATCCGCTGGCGGCGACGGTGACGCTTTCCTGCGTGGAATCGGCGATGCGCGTAGGGATGCCTGAGGCTACACTTCCACTGTCCAATGCCGTGATTTTTCTTGCAACTTGTCCAAAATCCAACAGCGCATACCTTGCGTATGATGCCGCGAAAAGGGATGTTCTGGAGGGCAGGGGACAGACGATTCCTTCCTATATGCGGCCCTCCGACGGATATGAAGGATACAAATATCCGCACGATTATCCTGATCACTATGTGGTACAGCAGTATCTTCCGGAGGATCTGAAGACAAGAACATACTACGTTTTCGGAGAAAACAAAACCGAACGTTTGGCCAAGGCCTATTGGGACGCCGTCAAGGGCAACGGCGGGAAAAACAAAAAATAACCGACAAAAGACCCATAAAAAGACTGCGTGAAAAGGGCGCCGTAAAGTTGAAGATGCCAACAGCGGCGGATTGTAGGGCTGCCGGATTGAAAAACCGTGCAGGATTTCGAAGATATGTCAATACCAGCACACAAAAGGCGAAGGAGCGAGATAAAACGCCAAAATCTCTTGAAACTTTGGAAACTCAGAAAGGACGGTCGCAAAAATCGATGAATGAAAAAATAGAGGCAATTTTGAGGAAGGTTTCCAAACCCGGCAGATACATCGGCGGGGAATACGGGGAAATTCTGAAGGACAAGAACAGTGTGAACTGCCGTTGGGCGTTTTGCTTTCCGGACACCTACGAGATCGGAATGAGCAACCTGGGTATGCGGATTCTTTACGGGGTGCTCAACGAGCAGCCGGACGTCTGGTGCGAGCGGTGCTACGCACCCTGGCCTGATATGGCGGAAAAAATGCGTGAAGAACAAATGCCCTTGTGGGCGCTTGAAAGCGGGGACCCTTTGACGTCCTTTGATATTGTCGCTTTTACTCTGCAGTATGAACAGGCGTTTTCAAATGTTCTTTATATGTTGGAACTGGCGGGTATTCCCGCAAAAAGTTGCGACAGAGGGGAAGATTGGCCCATTCTTATAGCGGGAGGGCCAGCGACATACAATCCCGAGCCGGTGGCCGATTTCTTTGATGTTTTCTCTATTGGAGAAGGAGAGGAGGCTCTTCCGGAATTTTCTAAACTGTATATAAAAATGAGGAAGGAAGAAAACTTCTCGAAAGAAAATTTTCTGCACGAGGCGGCAAAAATTCCGGGATTTTATGTTCCGTCTTTGTATACCTGGTCCTTCAAAGAGGACGGTACGGTTGCATCGGTCACACCCAAATATGACGATATCCCCCGGAAAATCAGCAAAAGGATCGTCAAGGATCTTGACGGGGTATACTATCCCACAAGACCTCTTATTCCTTATATCGAGACGGTTCACGATCGGATCATGCTGGAAACCTTCCGGGGATGTATCCGGGGATGCAGATTTTGTCAGGCGTGCATGATCTATCGCCCAGTTCGTGAAAAGAGTTCGGAAACGTTGGCGCGTCAGGCAAAAATTCTTTTTGAAAACACTGGTTACGACGAAATTTCCCTTACAAGCCTCAGTATTTCCGACTATACCCAACTTTTTGAACTCACCGATAAACTGCTTTCCTGGACTGAAAAGGAAAAGGTTTCGATTTCTCTGCCGTCACAGCGTGTGGATGCATTTACAAAGGAACTTATGGAAAGAATTTCCTCTGTGCGCAAGAGCGGGCTCACTTTCGCACCGGAGGCTGGCACGCAGAGACTGCGGGATGCCATCAATAAATGCGTCACAGAAGAGGATCTTTTAAAAGCCTGCAACGTGGCGTTTGACTACGGAAAAAATACCGTGAAACTCTATTTTATGTGCGGGTTGCCCACAGAAACCATGGAGGATATCGAAGGAATCGCAAAATTGGCGGAGAGTGTGGTGGAGGCATACTATCAAAATCCCAATCGTCCCCGAATGGCGCCGACTGTTACTGTCAGCGTGTCCTGCTTCATTCCCAAACCTTTTACTCCTTTTCAATGGGAGGCGCAGGACGACATGGAAACACTGGAAAAAAAGCAGGCGCATTTAAAATCCTGTATCAAGAATAAGCATGTGCGCTACACATGGCACGATGCGAGAGGCAGTCTTGTGGAAGCGGCTCTGGCGAAAGGCGACAGAAGGCTCTCAAAGGTATTGCTGCGTGCCCATGAACTGGGTGTGAAATTCGATGCTTGGGAGGAATATTTCGACTTTGATAAGTGGATGAAGGCTTTTGAGGATTGTTCGGTGGATATTCGGTTTTATGCCAACCGCGTGATCGGGGAAGACGAGATTTTGCCGTGGGATATTATTGACTGCGGCGTTGACAAAAGATTTCTCCTTTCTGAGCGGCATAAGGCCTACCGCTCCGAAACCACCGGTAACTGCAAGGAGGGATGCGCCGGGTGCGGTGCGTCGAAGATGGGAGGGAATTGTACATGGTGTCCGGGAAGACCAGAATGAAATTTTTCAAAATTGGAAAACTGAAGTTTATATCCCATCTGGATCTGCTGCGCACGATGAAGGGCGCCATGGGAAGGTCGAGAGTTCCTTTGAAGTATTCCGAGGGGTTTAATCCCCACCCCAAAATGGTGTTTTCTCTTCCGCTGCCCGTGGGAGCTGAAAGCAGGTGCGAGTACCTTGACGTCATACTGACGCAGGAGTGCGACGAGGAGAAACTGAAGGAAGCGATCAACGCACAACTGACGAAAGAACTTCAAATCACCGAGATATACCCTGCCGATATGAGTTTTGAGGAAATTGTGGGCGCGGAGTACGATTTTGTGTTTTCGGATATTTCTGCCGAAGAACTGGAAAAGACGCTTGAAGGAGAACTGTATATTGAAAAACGTTCCAAAAAAGGATCGGTGATGTTGGATCTTCGGCCGAAAATTGGAGGATACGCCATTGAACGTCAGGGACAAAAAACACGTTTTCACGCGCTTCTGGGCGCGGATAGCGGCGATTTTGTCAACCCTGAATTGCTTGTCCGTGCCATTGAGAAAAAGAGGGGAAAGCCTGTGGAATACTACAGCATTCTTCGCCTTGAATTGTATGCCGCAAACGGCAGGGCGTTTCGTTAAACAACGATCTGAATCAAAGGAACAGTTCCCACGTAAGAGTTTCCAAGCGTTCCACGCTTTGAAGCGCCTCTAAAAGCGCCTCTCTTGCGGTTTCGTAGTCGGCGTCTTCATCGCTTGAAACGGCGGAGGAGAGAGCGGACGCCGCAGTATACGTGCGGTGCAGATATTCATAGTTGATGAAAAAGGCAAGGCGATTCCCTGCCTTTTTCAGTTGTTCTTCAAAGCGTGCGGTCTGATCTTTCAGTTCCTCCACTTTTGCAGGATCGGTGCGCAATTTTTCGAATTCCTCGACAGTTGGCGTAGAGAGGACCATGGTGCGCAGTTCTTCGATGCTTGTACGCGCGTGAAAAGAAAAGAACAGACATCCTCCCAGAATGAGAAAAAACAGGAGAATCGAAGAAAACAATTCAGCGTGCAATTTTTTCATTTGGAGTGCTGCGGGTTGTATTGAATTTTAAGTTCATCTTCCATACCCTTCCTTTCGTGAAATTAAATTTTGAAATTAAAGATTCTTATCGGTGACGATCAAGCGACATTCGCCCCCGTCGTTGACGGTGTATAGGAGCACATCTTTAATGGGCGTCGTGCCCAGACGCTTTTGCAGCAAGTCTTTTGTCAGATTGAGACGTTTCATATTGGAGCGATCAATCTTTCCGCAGATAATCAGTGGCCGCGTCAGCCCCTCGGTTTTCGGGTTGATGTTCATATCGGAAGGGGTAAGCGGCTGATTGGGGGCTTTGAGAATCACCGAGAGCTGACCGTTCTGTTCCAAAATGGCGTAGTCCACTTTTGAGAGGTCCGAAACGTCTTTCAAACGCAGTTGGGCCAGAAGTTCGTCAGGGGAGAGACGGTTTTTAAAAAGTTGTTTTTGATTGAGTTTGCCGTTGACGATCAAAAGCGCGGGCGTGCCTTCGATCAATTTTTTCATCTTCGGAAAAAGCGCGCACAGACATGTCGAAGTGATTTCGCAGGTGACGATGAGCAGAACAGGAATTACCGCAAAGGCCAACGGAACATTCTGATCGGCAATTGGAAAGGCGGCGAGTTCCGAAAGCAGAAGCGCTGTCACAAGTTCGCTTAACTGCATCTGTCCTACCTGCCGTTTGCCCAGAATGCGCATGAAAAATGTCAAAAATATATAAATAAAAACCGTTCGAAAGGCGATGGAAATCATAAAAACCTCAGAAAATCGGGTAAAAAGGGCGCTTTTTAGAATACAAAATCGCCCGTGAGAATAGTGTGTGAAGCATAAAATAAAATATGCAAAAAAACTTGAAAAAAAATAAAAAAGGGGGTTGACAAAAAGGGAGGGAAGTGATATACTACCGGAGCGCCCAAACGGGGAACCGCGAGGGAAGAGAACGATCCTTGAAAATTGAACAACAAGAGAAAGTACAAAGCACAACAAGTGTAAAAGA
>CANQNM010000003.1 GCA_947625265.1 uncultured Clostridia bacterium | reverse complement strand
TTTTAGGGGACTTTTTCCAAAAAGTCCCTTAAATGGGGCGCGGGGCAAAGCCCCGCATAAGACTTTGTCTTCACTTTGATAATTTTTGCAATATATAAACATATAATTTTTGCCAGGCAAATTTTCTGCCGGGAAGAGGGAGTTATGCAAAAAAAATATACGGTTCTGGGGATGCGGGATGCCACCCCTCGCGAGTGTGAGACGGTAAAAAATGCGCTGCTTTCCTGCGAAGAAGTGGCTTTTGTCGAAATTCATCCGTCCTTTGCAACGGTTCTTGTGACGCTTCCCGACAATCTTACCGACGATCAGCCGCTCTTTGAGGCGGTTTCTCGGGCGGGCTATACCCTTTTGCCCCATTCTTCAGTCGCTGTAAGGGACGGAAAAATCATGAACGCAAAAATTCCGTTTTGCGCGTTTAGAGCGACCATTTCCTTTATTTTTCTGCTGCTTCTGCTGTTTGTGGACGCGGGCGGCAGGGTTTTTACCGAGTGGTTTGAAATTTTTGAGGAACAAAATTTTCGCGCGGTACTTCAGATTTTTTTGTTTCTTCCCATTCTTTTTTTCAATTTTGAACCTTTCAGAAAAGGAATTCCCGCCCTTTTTTCGGGAAAGCCGAACACCGACGCATTGGTTTCGGCGGGTGTGGGAGCCGCCGCTGCGTATTCTGTCTACAACATGCTTCGCGCCCTTATTTTTACCGCGTTTTCCCCGACACTCTTGTTTGTACCGGCGGGTATGATTCTCACATTGGCGGCGTTCAAGGATTTTACGGTTTTGAAAATCGAAACCGAGTATACGTCGCATACCGTTCAAAATCTTGTGGAGTTAATGCCCGAACACGCGCTGGTGTGCGCGGGCGGACAACTGCGCGTGATACCCGCAGCATCGCTTTTCCCGGGGGACGTCGCCGTTGTACGTGCAGGAGATACCGTTCCTGCGGACGGAAAAATTCTTTGTGGTTCTTCGCTTGCAGATGAGTCGCTTCTACTGGGAACCAAAACGCCCCGGAAACTTTTTCCCGGCGCAAAGGTGTACGCCGGAACTGTAAATTTGACGGATGAATTCCGATTCGTCGCTGAGAAAACCGGGGAGTATACGCTGCTTTCAGAGATCTGCTCATCGTTTGAGGAGATATGCGGCAAGGAGGATTCCGTCAGGGAGATTTCCAAAAAATTCGGGAAATATTTTGCCTGTGCGGCGTTGAGCGTTACGTTTTTTGTCTGTGCGTTTTGGCTGTTCTTTTGTAGAGATCCTGGGACGGTTCTTAGAATCGGTGTCTTTATGCTGACGGTTTCCGCGATTTTTTCACCCGAAACGGCGGTATTTCTTGCCGCCGCCGCGGGTATGCGCAGAGGTATCAAAGAGGGCGTGCTGTTTCACCGGGCTGCCGCTCTTGAAGATTTGAGAAGAATCGACACTGTGATTTTTGACCGTCGCGGAGACGACGAAAAGGAATCGGTCAAAGAAAAAGCCGATGAATCCGGCAAACCCATTGAATCCGACAAGACGGTAAAGTTCAACGGGGAGGGGATCAAAGGCGCAAACGAACCTGAAAAAACTCAATGCGAAGAGAATCAGTCAAGGGAGGAAAGGGCGCGGACGGCGCTTAAAAATTCCGGTGTGGATTTCGTCTTTTTTTCGGACGGTTCGGCGGAAACTTCGAAATGCGGTTTGGGGACAGACGGTGGGGTCTGCGCAGCGTCTCCCGCTGAAAAAGGACGAAGAATCAGGGAGGTTCGTCAAAGCGGCAAACGGGTTTCGGTTGTCGGGGAATCGTTGGGGGATATCCCCGGCTTTGCCGCGTCAAACGTCAGTGTCGCTCTGTTCGGAAGCGAAAAAATTCTCAGGGAAAGCGCCGATGTTTTACTGAAAACCGGGACAGCCGAAGAACTTTACAGGGCGTTTCGTCTTTCAAAACGCACTGCCGCCGTCATGCGGAAAAATCTTTGGATTTCCGCGCTTTTCTCTCTTTTCGGCATGATCCTGTCCGCGGCCGGCTATACCGACGGGCGGGTCCCGCTTTTGGCCGCTCTTCTGTCTTTTGTGTTTCTGCTTGCAAACGCGGCAGGTCTGCGTCTCATACCCGAAACGGATCTGTAGTGGTTTAAAATTGTTTGAAGCGTTGGTTCGATTTCCGATGGAAAAATCTTTGTCCTTTGATATGGTATTTAAAAAAAGAACGCTTTGGCCAAAAATTGTTGAAAACGTGCGGAAAATATGGTATACTTCACTCTGCATACAATCGGTTGTTCGGCCTTTTCAAAACTTTTGACGGCGGCGGAGACTTGGAACTGTACTGTTGTACGTTACGCCAAATGTTCAATGGAAACTGCGCTCTTGCGGAAAGGTACGGAAACGCTGAATTTGAGAAATTTTATTCTGGGAGAAAACAATGAAACTGAACTACAGAAGAACGGTGTTTGTGGGCTTCGCTTTTTTTCTGATCTGTGCGTTCTGGCAGGCGTACGAGACCATCATTCCAAAAATTCTCACGGATAAATTCGGTATGGCGCAGGCGTGGTCCGGGGCGGTGATGGCGCTCGACAATATTTTGGCTCTTTTTCTCCTACCCTTTTTCGGTGCTCTTTCGGATAAGTGCAAAAGTCGTTGGGGCAAACGAACGCCCTTTGTCGTCGTGGGAACGGTGATTTCCTGCTGCGCGCTGCTTTTGCTCACGTTTTCGGATGCTATGCAGACTTCCAAATTGGAAGCGGTCAGTCCGAAGAACTACCGTTCCTCCCTGGAAGTGCTCTACGACGCCAATCCTCAAATTCATCCGGGCAGCGAACATACATCCAATGCGGACGAATACGGCATTTTTTCGAAGGTGAAGAAATATCCTCTTCAGGAACTGATGAGCAGGGAGGAATTCACCTCGATAGAGATGGTCGACGGGAAGGGCGATGTGACCGCTGCATACACGGAATATGTAGTTCCCGCGCGTCAGGCCTACGCCGCGCAGACGACGGCCAGCGACCCTTCGGCGCTCATCCTCTTTATCGTTCTGCTTTTTGCGCTTCTTTTGGCCATGGGCGTCTACCGTTCACCGGCTGTGGCGCTGATGCCCGATGTGACGCCCAAGCCCCTGCGTTCCAAGGGCAACGCCGTAATCAACCTCATGGGAGCCGCGGGCGGAATCATTGTGCTGGCGGCGGGCATGCTTATGGGAACTGGGAGGGCACAAAACGCCCTTATGGGATTCGCGCCCTTTTTCGCGGTGGTGACGGTCTTGATGCTGCTTTCGCTTGCGGTGTTTGTTTTTACGGTAAAAGAACCTCTATGGAGCAGGGAGGCGGAGGAACAAAACCGTATTTTGGAGACGGTAAATGAACAGGAAGAAACATCCGGAAAAAAGAAACTGTCGAAAGGGGAGAAGACGTCCCTTGTGCTGATTCTGCTGTCGGTGGCGCTGTGGTATGTGGGGTACAACGCGGTATCCTCCAAGTATTCGGTTTACGCCGGGACGGTTTTGGGCATGGACTATGCGCTTCCGCTGCTGATCGCGCAGGCTGCTGCCATTGCGTCCTATATTCCCGTTGGAATGCTTTCTTCCAAAGTCGGCAGAAAAAAGGCGATTCTTGTTGGCGTTGCGCTGCTTTTCTCGGCGCTGGCGGCCGGGTCGTTCCTTGATTCCTCCTCCCCTTTTCTTCTGGTCGTTGCGCTTTTCATGTTGGCGGGTATCGGATGGGCGACCATCAACGTCAATTCCTTCCCGATGGTGGTGGAACTTGCCACCGGCGAAAACACCGGCAAATATACAGGCTACTACTACACCGCCTCCATGGCGGCGCAAACCGTGAGCCCGGTACTGTCCGGCCTGTTTCTGGATCTGAATATGCGCACTTTTTTTCCCTTTGCCGCCGTGTTTGTGGGACTGTCCTTCGTCACCATGGTGTTCGTGCGTCACGGTGACAGCAAACCGGCGTCCGGCAAGTCGCTTTTGGATACGGTAGCGGAAATGGGTGACTGAGAACCCGAGCAGCTAAGCAACCCGGCGCCCGGTGTCGGACGAATTTTTACGGGAAAACCGGCGGTATTGAAATTTGGAAGGATTTATCGAGTACCGGGGCGAACCGCCGGCGCGGGCGATGGCATGGAATGCCTGGGACAGGGGACTATCGGAACCGCCCGCAAACGCTTTGTCCGAAACCAAGACGTTTCAAAGGGCGGCAATTGATTTTGGCTTTTGCCTAGGGAGAGGGATGAACGTATGATTTATCTTTACATTGGAACGGGCGCTTTGCTTTTTTTGGCGTTCCTGTTTCTTCTTTGGGTTCTCGCCCTTTGCGCTTTCCGTCAGGGGAGTGCCCAAACGCAAAATTTTCCGCCGTTTTTCGCCCATCGGGGATTGCACGACGGCGTCAGGCCCGAAAACTCTATCGCCGCGTTCAAGGCCGCGGTGGAGAAGGGCTACGGTTTTGAATTTGATCTGCACCTGACTTCCGACGGGCGTCTTGCCGTCATGCACGACGACACTATCTTCAGAATGTGCGGGGAAGATCGGAAAGTGTGTGAGAGTTCCCTTGCGGAACTGCGCGCTTTTCCTTTGCCGGACGGATCGCCGTTGCCCACGTTTGAGGAGGTTCTGGAACTGACGCGGGGGAGAGTTCCCCTGCTCATTGAACTGAAAACCGATAAAAACAATGCCCTGCCCCTGTGTGAAAAGACGCTGGAGGTTTTGAAAGGATACAGCGGACGGGTTTTCATAGAATCCTTCGATCCGCGGGTGCTTTGGGCGCTGAAAAAAAGAGCGCCGGAAATTCCAAGGGGACAGTTGGCCGACAACTTTCTTCACGCCAGAATCGGGTTTGTAGGGTTGAGGCTGCTGCTGAGCCTGATGGTGACCAATCTCCTGACCAACCCTGATTTTGTGGCCTACAACATTGATCATAGGGATGCCTTGCCGCTGCGTGTTCTTGAGAAGGCGCGGCTGCCGATCTGTTTCTGGACCGTGCGGCAAAAGGAGGAACTCCGGCGCTGTATGCGGAAAGGACAGTGCGCCATTTTTGAGAATCTTACGGACGGGGACATCATGCCGATTTTGAGGGAGGTGACGGGGCGCGCAACGGACGGACAAAAGACAAAACATTCCGAAGCGGGAGAATGTGCAGACAAAAGTTGACGGGAAGAATGAAAAACGGCGCTTACGGACTTTTGTCTGCAACGGAAACGGAGAAATCAGCGTCAAAAGAAAACGCGCGAAAAAACCGTCTGAGACTTTGAACTTCGGACGGAGTTTTTCTTTTTTGTTTCTGAGACAGCGCACGGATCGGCCAATGCATAAAATTTCCAAACAAAGGGGAGACTGTGCAAAGAAAATCCTCATGCCGACACGGAAACAACGGGAAGAGGACGGTGAAAAAAATGTTTTTGAAAAAGTGACAGAAAAGAGAAAAAGAATTTCAAAAATAAATGTTGACAGGCAAGGGAAATAATGATATAATACCCCTCGTATCGGTGAAAAGAGGGTTGCCGCGTCCCCAACGAAAGCGGTGGAAAATACTCTTGCACCGAACGGAAAATTTACGTTATTTTGAGAAAAAGGAGGGAAGAGTATGCCTACGTTTAACCAACTGGTAAAGCAGGGAAGACAGCAGAGAGTTTACAAATCGAAGGCTCCGGTGCTTCAGTCGGGATTCAACACGCTGAAGAACGCCGCGACCAAACAGAGTTCTCCTCAGAAAAGAGGAGTGTGCACCAAGGTCACGGTGACCAACCCCAAAAAGCCGAACTCGGCGATGCGGAAGATTGCGAGGGTTCGTCTGACCAACGGTCTGGAAACGACTACGTATATTCCCGGTATCGGGCACAACCTGCAGGAGCACTCGGTTGTTCTCATTCGCGGTGGGAGAGTGCGCGATCTGCCCGGTGTGCGGTACCACATCATTCGCGGAACGCTGGATACGCACGGCGTGGACAAGCGGAATCAGGGCCGTTCCAAATACGGTGCGAAGAGGCCCAAGGCCAAGAAGAAATAACTTTCGGCCGAACAAAGAGGTAACAAGATAAAATTCAGTCTAATTTGCTGATCCCTGTTTTTTGTCAAAATAACGTAAATGTGATGGAAACAAAAACCTTGGACAGAGCAAATCGGAAGGATCACTTTCGAGTACCTGTGATATCATTTTTAATGAAGGAGGGAAGATTATGCCCAGAAGAGGTCAAATACCCAAAAGAGATGTGTTGCCCGACCCGCTGTACAATTCTAAACTTGTCACGAAACTGATCAACAATATCATGTATGACGGCAAGAAGGGCGTGGCGCAGAAGATCGTATACGAAGCGTTTGCGATCGTGGAGCAAAAAAGCGGAAAGAACCCCTTAGAGGTGTTCCAGCAGGCTTTGGAGAATGTGATGCCGGTGATGGAAATCAAAGCGCGCCGGTTGGGCGGCGCCACCTATCAGGTTCCTATGGATGTAAGAACCGACAGACGTCAGACGCTGGGTCTGCGCTGGATCCGGAACTATTCCAGAACCCGTTCGGAGAACACTATGGCGGAGCGTCTCGCGGGGGAGATTTTGGACGCCGTGAACAACACCGGCGGAGCCTTCAAGAAGAAGGAAGAGACGCACAGAATGGCAGAGGCAAACAAGGCGTTTGCACACTACAGATATTGATCTGCCCGCAAAGGAGTAAGAATGCCGAGAGAATATTCTTTAGAGAACACCCGTAACATCGGAATCATGGCGCACATTGACGCGGGCAAAACCACTACCACCGAGCGTATCCTTTTCTATACGGGAAAGACGCACAAGTTGGGGGAGGTTCACGACGGCTCAGCCACCATGGACTGGATGGTTCAGGAGCAGGAACGGGGAATCACCATCACTTCTGCCGCAACCACCTGTTTCTGGAAAGGAAACCGTATCAACATCATCGACACGCCTGG
Source organism: uncultured Clostridia bacterium (assembly GCA_947625265.1). Lineage (GTDB taxonomy): Bacteria > Bacillota > Clostridia > Oscillospirales > CAG-272 > UBA11512. Next base: position 36,372 of record CANQNM010000003.1, on the reverse strand, counting down.
CCATGTGGATTTTACAGCGGAGGTTGAAAGATCGCTGAAGGTGCTTGACGGCGCCGTCACGGTGATGTGTGCCAAAGGAGGCGTGGAACCCCAGTCTGAGACCGTTTGGCGTCAGGCGGACAAGTACGGTGTTCCCCGTATGGTATACGTCAACAAGATGGACATCATGGGCGCAAATTTTTACCGTGTTGTCGATATGATTAAAGAGCGGCTGAAGGCCAACCCGGTTCCTATTCAACTGCCCATTGGCGCGGAGGATAAATTCCGTGGAATCATTGATCTGATCAACATGGAGGCCGACATTTACTATGACGACTTGGGACAGGACATGCGCGTGGAGGAGATTCCCGCAGATATGCTTGAAAAAGCAAAGGAATACAGACAGAAACTTGTGGAATCGGTTGCGGAGCACGATGATGATCTTTTCGCGAAATATAGCGACGGAGAGGAGTTAACGGTCGAGGAGATCAAGAAAGCGCTGCGCTTAGGAACGCTGAACAATACCATCGTTCCGGTGGTGTGCGGTACTTCCTACAGAAACAAGGGCGTACAGAAACTGCTGGACGCTGTGATCGACTACATGCCCTCCCCTCTGGATATTCCTCCCATCAAGGGAGTGAATCCTCGCACTGACGAGACTGAAGAGCGGATTTCGGGCGACGACCAGCCCTTTGCGGCGCTGGCGTTTAAGATTGCCACGGATCCGTTTGTCGGAAAACTGTGTTTCTTCCGGGTGTATTCCGGTAAGTTGGAAGCAGGTACCACGGTGTACAATTCTTCCAAGGGAAAGAGGGAGCGCATCGGCAGAATTCTGCAGATGCATGCCAATGACCGGAAGGACATTGACGTCTGCTACGCGGGCGATATCGCGGCGATTGCCGGAGTGAAGAACACCACTACCGGCGACACGCTTTGTGACGAGGATCATCCCATCATCCTTGAGAGCATGGATTTTCCGGAACCCGTGATCCGGGTCGCCATTGAACCCAAGACCAAGGCGGGTCAGGAAAAAATGGGTATCGCTCTTGCCAAGTTGGCGGAGGAAGATCCTACGTTCAAGACCTATACGGATGAGGAAACGGGACAGACCATCATCGCCGGCATGGGTGAATTGCATTTGGAGATCATCGTGGACAGACTGCTGCGCGAGTTCAAGGTGGAGGCAAACGTGGGGAAACCGCAGGTTTCCTATAAAGAAACGATCCGCGGCACGGCCGATGTGGATATGAAGTATGCACGTCAGTCGGGCGGTAAAGGACAGTACGGTCACGTCAAGATCATTCTTGAACCCAACGAGCCCGGCAAAGGGTATGAGTTTATCAACAAGGTGGTTGGCGGCGCCATCCCCAAGGAGTATATTCCGGCTGTTGACGCCGGTATCCAGGGGGCGATGCAAACGGGAGTTCTGGCGGGGTACAACGTGGTGGACGTCAAGGTCACGCTGTACGACGGCTCGTATCACGAGGTGGACTCCTCCGAAATGGCCTTCAAGATCGCCGGTTCCATGGCGTTTAAGGAAGCAATGCGCAAAGCGAGTCCGGTGCTGACCGAACCCATCATGAAAGTTGTGGTGATCACGCCCGACGACTATATGGGCGATGTGATCGGAGATCTGAACTCCAGAAGAGGACAGATACAGTCTATGGAAGCGGTTTCCGGCGCACAGCAGGTGACAGCCGCCGTTCCCCTCTCCGAGATGTTTGGTTACGCCACGGATCTCCGTTCTAAGACCCAGGGACGGGGACAGTATGTAATGGAACCCAGCCACTTCGCAGAGGTGCCGAAGAGTATTCAGGAGAGCATCATCACTTTTAGGGCAAAAACACAGAGATAAGTTACTGTACTAAAAAACAAACAAATATAAAACAAATTTATTTTACGGAGGATTTTACAATGGCAAAGGCTAAATTCGAGAGAACAAAACCCCATGTAAACATCGGAACCATCGGTCACGTTGACCATGGTAAGACCACACTGACCGCGGCCATCACCAAAACTCTGGCGCTGAAGAACGGAAACGTTGAGTTTATGGCGTATGATCAGATCGACAACGCGCCCGAAGAGAAGGCAAGAGGAATCACAATCAATACAAGACACGTCGAATATGAGACGGATAAACGTCACTACGCCCACGTGGACTGCCCCGGGCACGCCGACTATGTGAAGAACATGATCACCGGCGCCGCTCAGATGGACGGTGCAATTCTGGTTGTCGCTGGGACCGACGGTCCTCTTCAGCAGACCAGAGAGCACGTACTGCTTGCCCGTCAGGTGGGCGTGCCTGCCATCGTTGTGTTCATGAACAAAACCGACCTTGTGGACGATGACGAATTGCTGGATCTGGTCGAGATGGAAGTCAGAGATCTTCTGTCTCAGTATGAATTCCCGGGAGATGATATCCCGATCGTCCGTGGTTCTGCCCGTAACGCTCTGGAAAGCACCTCCACCGATCCCTCCGATCCCGTGTATGCCTGCATCTGGGAACTGATGGATCAGGTTGACAACTATATCCCCACTCCTGAGAGAAAATCCGATCTGCCCTTCCTTATGCCTGTGGAGGACGTGTTCTCCATTTCCGGACGCGGAACCGTTGCAACCGGTAGAGTGGAAAGAGGTACTGTGAAGGTGTCCGATACTGTCGAAATCGTCGGTTTGTCTGACGAAAAGAGAACTACCGTTGTTACCGGAGTGGAAATGTTCCACAAACTGTTGGATCAGGCGGAAGCCGGCGACAACATCGGCGCACTGCTGCGTGGCGTTGCCAAGGACGAAATCGAAAGAGGTCAGGTTCTCTGCAAACCCGGCACCATTCATCCCCACACGAAATTTGTGGGTCATGTGTATGTGCTGACCGAGAAGGAAGGCGGCCGTTCCAAGCCCTTCTTCCCCGGATACAGACCCCAGTTCTATTTCAGAACCACCGATGTGACCGGAACCATCTCTCTTCCCTCTGATGTTGAGATGTGCCGTCCCGGCGACAACGTGGATATGACTGTGGAACTGATCACCCCTATCGCGATTGAGAAGGGTCTTCGCTTCGCTATCCGTGAGGGCGGTAGAACCGTTGGTTCTGGCGTCGTTGCCGATATCATTGAGTGATTGAAACACAAAGGGTTGCCGTCGCGTTATGTCACGGCAACCCTTAGGTGCATATACTGTCGATATACCAAACATACAAAAAATAAACTTTGGGGGTTGGTGAAATTCCACACCGGCGGTGAACGGTCGGAAAAGACCGGAAGTCCGCGAACGCCGAAAGGCGCCGAGCAGGGAAAAGCCTGCACCGACGGTATAGTCCGGATGAGAAAAGTTGCGCTTTTCGCGCGCCCTCTGGGGCGCTTTTTCTTTGCGTCCCGGAAAGGAAAAAATGAAAAACGAATCTTTGAACGCCACTTCAAAAGAAGTGAAAAAAAACTCCTTTAGAATCAGACCTTTGGTGGTGACGGCTATTCTTTCAGCAGTGAGTTTTATTCTGCAGCTTCTTGAGTTTTCTGTGCCGTTGGTGCCCGAGTTTTTAAAATTTGACTTTTCAGATCTTCCGGCACTTCTTTGTGCTTTCGCGCTTGGTCCCCAGTGGGGCGTCGCGGTGTGCTTGATAAAAAATCTGTTCCACCTCACGGTGACCGGAACCATGGGCATCGGCGAACTTTCTAATTTCATTCTGGCCGCTGTGTTTACGGCAGCCGCAGGAGCGATCTACATGCGGGCAAAGACCAGAAAAGGAGCGATTGCAGCCAGTCTGGGAGGATCGGTACTCTGTGCTGTTTTCAGCCTCGCCAGCAACTACTTCCTCATTTATCCCCTCTACATGAAGGTGCTTTTGCCCAAAGAAACATTGCTTGCCATGTATGAGGAAATTCTTCCTTTGGATGGGAATCTTTTTGCTTGTCTTGCGGTCTTCAATCTGCCCTTTACCCTGATCAAGTGTCTTCTCGTTTCACTCATCGTCTTTTTTATCTACAAACCTCTTTCACCGGTGCTCAAGGGCAAAGGGTAGGCAATAAAACGCCAAGTTTTAAAGAATTCCAATTTGCCTAGCGGGAAGTTCGTTCCAGGAAAAACTTTTTGGGCTTGATGGTAAGGCTGCGCGCGGCTGGGGACGTATCACGAAATTGCAAAAACTTTTCAGGAGTAAGCGTGGATATGGACGGTCGGGTGAAGTTCATTTACCGTACAATTCTATAGAATAAATATTCAAAGCCACGGCGGATCGTTTTTTGATCCGCCGTGGCCCGTTTCGTTTTGATGCTGCATATAGGGAGAATGAAGGAAACCGCACGGTTGTATAGAACAGTAAGAGCAACGGGAACAAGAATCGTTTCCCGTCGCCTTGTCCGGTAGAGTAAAACCGTTTTTTTGTCTCCACACTTGGAAAACCGCGCGGAAAACCGGCAAAGATCAAAGGGTGTTTTCGTCCTGCAGTGTTTTGGCGCAGATGATGTCAAGATTTCCGTTGCGGCAACGTAAATCGTTGAGGAAAGCGCGCTCATCTCTCTCGTTTTTCAGAGTGATTTCATAGGTCAGTTGGAACATGCTGCCCATGTTGGCGGTTTTTACGCGCACCAACTCATGGGCGGAAGTGTATTTTTCAAAGAGATCGTCAAAAACGTCAGTATAGTCCAACGATTCCGGGATGGTGATTCGCAGAGTTTTGCTGCTCCTTGAAACTTCACCGAGATGTGTGGTGTTGAACACGATGTTGATGGCGCATACCACCACGGTGAAGACCACAGCGACGATCAGGGCATCCGCTTTGGCATTGGCCACGGCGACGCCGACGATCATGGCCATGAAGACGTTGACCAGTTCTTTGGCTGTGCAGGGCAGAGAGCGGAAGCGCACCAGGGCAAAGACGCCGGCGATGGCCACCGCAGCGCCCACCTGATTGCCCACCATCATCAGTACGGTCATTACGGCGATCGGCAGAGAAAAGATTGTGAGAACAAACCCTTTGCTGTAGGACTTATTCTTGACGGTGTAACTGAAAGCGATGGGAACGGCGAGAACCAGAGCAATGGCAGCACAGATGAAAAAGGCGTAAATTCCCGTGAAGGTTATTCCAAAAAGTTCCATGTGTGTTTTCCTTTCAAAGTTCAAATTGAATTCGACACGGTCGCGTTGTGTTTCCGATTTTGCGGCGCGCTCAGGGGAGGATTCGGTTGGTTTTGGCGAGGAGCGATTGTGCGCCCGCCAAGGGATCTACGAGATGTTCCTCCAGCGCAATGCTGTAGGCTGTTCCGTATTTGGAGATGGAACAGGGCATGATATGCAGTTCGTCCAAAAGTTGCGAAAGCCATAGGGGCATTACGCCTGGAATTTTTATTTCCATAAGAATTCCGTCGTCCAGAGGAAGACGGTTTCCGTAAACGCCGTTCTTCAGGTCGAGGTCTTCGGTGCGCCAGGTGATGTTGCGGTCGAAGGTGATGCGCAGCACGCTGTCTGTGGGGCTGGCCAATGAATAACGGTCGTAGGAAATGAACATGGCTGGACCGATTCCCCTGTAGAACGATACGAAATAAGAGATTTCGTTTCCGATCTGCCCCGGTTCCGGGCAGGGAGCATTTCCTTTCAGAAAGGCACAGGCGCTGTCAAGCGGCACATTGATTCGTCTCTTATAGACTACACCTTTATATTTTTTCTTGATTTCCACAAAAACCTTACTGTCGCTCTGGGGAACGCCGTAACTCCGCACCCTGAGTTTTTCTTTATAGATGGGTTTATCAATACTCCTTCTTACGAGGAGAAAATCAGGTGTGTCATAGTATATATTGGTGATGAGCGACCGCGCGTATCGGTCCTCCGTCATTTTTCCTTCCAAACGCTCAAGGAGTTTCTGATACTGTTCTTCGGAAATCAGATATTTTCTCTCGTATCGTTCGAAAGTGAACTGAAAAACAGGCATACGCCATCTCCCTTCCGCCGGCTGCAAACCGGCTTCACGCCCGGTTGAAAGCGAACAGCACGGCAGACGTTTTAAGCGTTCAGATGCTTAGACATTCATGCGGCAAACAGTCAAGCGGTCGGCCAAACCGAACTTCAGTGCAGATAAAGGATTTACGGCAACGAAAAGGGGCGCGTGCGCTTTCTTATTTGCATTTGACATTGGGACGTTTTTGTGCTATACTCCCGGTGCGGTATATTTCCGACGTGATGTACACTGTACACTATACGCACACATTATACGATAGTTTTCGGGAAAAGTCAAGGTATATCAGTCTTTTTTGTAAGGAGCGCCGAGCGCGCCTGAGCGGACGCAAATTTGAAAGAGGGTTTGCCCGCTGAAAAAAGAAAGAACCTTAAATGGGCGAAGAAACCGAGCGACTTTCCGCCGGGCGGTTTTTCACGGGAGGATTTTCTATGGAACGGTTCTCCGCCGGGTGCGGAACGGCGAACCCAGGCTACCGGACATTTCCGGAGCGGTAGATAAATCCGCAAATATGAATGCGAAAAACGGATATGAGGACGAACATGAAACCAATCGAGAGTTTTCGGGTAGATCACAGATATATTGTGCCCGGGATCTATCTTTCAAGAAGGGACGGAGACATTGACACCTATGATCTGCGTTTCAAAAAACCGAACGGGGGAGACTACCTTTCCAATCTTGAAATGCACTCTGTGGAACATATGTTTGCTACCTGCATTCGCAACGGTCCCATTGGCGAAAACGTGATATATTTTGGTCCCATGGGATGCCGCACGGGTTTCTATCTGCTGCTTCGAAAAGTGGATGGCGATACCGTCCGGAAGGAAGTTTACCGGACGCTGCGGTTTATCGCCTTTGAGGCAACGGAAATGTACGGACAGTCGGAAACGCAGTGCGGCAACTACAGGGAATTGTCCCTGGAGGCGGCGAAATCCTGTGCAGCGGATTTTCTTGAACACACCGATCTTCTGGGCGCCAATTTTATTTACCCAAAGGGGTGATCTTCTGAGAAAGAAGGCTGCACAAAGACCGGAAAGGAATTCCGGGAAATAGAAAGACAAAGCGACCAAACAGACAGAAGTCACCGCGCAAAGGGGAGGCGACGGGCTAAAAAGCGTTTTTCAAACGGGATTTTGTGTTTTTGCCGGGAGACCTTGCAAATTTTTCGGGATTGAAATCGAAATCAGCAGACCGCGTGAAAAACCCTGGCGGCCAATAGAAAGAAAGGACGGACATAAATATAAAAATGATTGGAATCATCGGAGCAATGGATCTGGAGATCGAGAGATTGGAGAGCCGTCTTGCCGAGCGGTGGGAGGAACAGATCTCAGGCGTTCGTTTTACCGGCGGAAAACTTTTTGGAAAGGATGCAGTGCTGGCAGTGTGCGGCATCGGTAAGACATTTGCTGCGCTTTGTGCCGAGGCAATGATTCTGCGTTACGCTCCCGATGCGGTGATCAACACGGGAGTGGCGGGTGCGCTGGACGGGGAACTGTCGGTAGGAGATATGGCGGTGGGTAGTGCCGCCGTTTGTCATGACATGGACACGTCGCCTTTGGGCGATCCCATAGGGTGGATTTCGGGGCTGAATACGGTGCGAATTCCCCTTGACGTCCCAATGAGCGAGGAACTTCTGGATATCTGCGAACGGCTGGGCGTCAGAGCAAAGAGGGGCGTCATCGCTTCGGGAGATCAGTTTGTTTGCGAGAATGGGAGAAAACGTGAGATCCGGGAGAATTTTTCGGCGATTGCCTGTGAAATGGAAGGGCAGGCGATCGCGCAGGTGTGTTTCGTGAACAAAACTCCCTGTGCCATTTTGCGATGCATTTCCGATGGCGCAGGCGGCGCCATGGACTATGAAAGTTTCAAAAAACTCGCTGCGGACAATTCCGCAAAAGTTCTGTGCGCTTACTTTGAAAACGCTCGCTGAATCCGAAAAGGCGGCTTTAAAAAAACGCTTGAAGAAATTTTTCAAGCAGCCGGAAAACGCCAAGGACCTTTGAAGGTGGTGGGAGTGGAACCGGAGCAGGTTTGCATCAGCGGATTTTCCTCCATTCGGCAAAAAATTCTCTGAGAACGCTTTTAAACGCACGCGAAAGAATGGCGCGCAAAACCTTCGGACTTTAAAGACATACAGTGGCGGCGCAGAAAGCGAACCCAACCGCAAAAGGGTTCAAATTTGAAGGAAACGCCAAAAAGAGAACCGGGACCGTCCAAACCGTTGGAACAGTCCCGGCGTTTTATTTGAGCAGGGGGGAGGTGCTGTTTGGCGGGTAGTATTTGCGCAGATCGTCCCATCTGTAGAGAATCCAGTCGTAGATGAACGCTACATGTTCTTCGTAAGTGCACAGCAGTCCGGAAACCTGGGGGGAGACATATTCATGATAGTTTACTCCGTAGACATTCCAGCGCTCATTGTTGCGATCCACATAGGGCTTGAGAGCCAGTGCGTATTTTTGAAGCATCACAAGACAGTCGTCGATGGCTCCCTCCAGCGACGTCATTCGCGCCTGCACCATGTTTACAAACCATTTGACGTCGTGCAATTCGATGAACCACTCGTTGCCATAGTGCGCGCTCACCAGTCCCGGAAGAGTCAGGGAGACACTGTAACTGCCCATGCAGAGATCGAAATCCCAAGGCGAAGTGAAATAAAGTTTTCCGCCCTTTTCCTTATACATGTAAAAGGACGTTGCTCCCCAGTCGCAGTCCTTGGCGATTTCTTCAATGATGAAAATATCCACAAGCGAATAGAGATCCACCAATTCCTCAATGCGCTCTTTGTCATGAGAACGGATGGCGGCGTCTACCCGGATCATATAGTCCTGTATGAAGGAGCATTCCGCCTCGGTGGAATGTTCGCTCACTATGTCGAATTCTCTTTTGTTGCTGTCGTTTTTGTGAAATTCCGGGATATAGAAATAGTCCAGTCCTTCCTTTTTGCTGGAATCACTGCCGGCGCGGAAGTCCAGTTCGATCAGATATCCCTTGTCGGGGTCGGTGCCGCTGTCGTCGATGTTTACCCGGTCATTGGCTGCTTCGACCTTTTCCTGAATCATGTACAGTCCTCTATACTCCCCATTGATATAAAGATTGACCCAGGCGCAGTGGGTGACCCATGTGAGTGTTCCCATCTTTTCCGCAAGCATGTAGATGAATTTGTTGCGGAGGTTGGAGATGTCGTATTTGTTGGACTGAAGAATCCAATCTTTGTTCTTTCCGTTGCCGATGCCGAGGAGATTGACCGCTTCGTCGAATTTCAGAGTATAGGAATTCTTCGTTTTATACATCTCGGTTTCCGACACCGTTTCATACTTTTTGCCGGTGGTTGTCCAACGGTTCTGTCCCAGAGTTTTTCCGATATAAGACGAACTCCAGGAGGAGTTTCCTCTGCCTTTAATGTTCGCGCCCGCCGCCGTGAAATTGTATTTGTCCTTATCCGCGCCTGTGACGGTCACCGTGGCGCGCTCGTAACTCTTGTAACGAATGTCCCCCCCGGACGAGGTATTGACATAAACGTCGGGCACAGTGAGTTTGACGGGAACTTCCACCGGCGCGAAGTTGGCGGTGTACACCACATCCTCTTTGGCGCTGTCCGCAACTCTTGACCGCTCGGTCTTACCGTCCGACCAGCCGGTGAACATGTAGCCGTAGAGAGGAATAGCGGTGACGCGTTCGGTGTATCCGCCGGATTTGATATATTGCGTGGCGGTTCCGTCAATGACGCCCGCCCCTACGGGAGCGCAGACATAGCGAACCTGCACCCCTTTGGACGGATCCTTTGCGGGTGTGGAAGAGGGATCGGGAGAACTGTCGTCATAGATCCAGTTATTCCCGTCGGGCGATGGACGGTGGGTGCTTCCATGGGTATTGACGGTGGATTGAGAATTGCCGCAGGAGAGCAGTGTTCCCAAAATAAAGGCAAATATCAGGAGAAGCGAAAAAATTTTTTTCATGGATGGATGCATGGCGGATTATCGCACGGGCGCTGGGGGCGTCCGGCGATGGGCTTCCGCGCGTTCCTTTCTTGAAAAGGTCCCGGATGGCGGCGACGCCTTACCGACTTTGCATTCTGCGCGCCTGCCATAGCCCACTTATTATACAGCAAAAAAGATCAAAACACAAGTAAAACTGAAAAACCTTTTGTGAATTCTTTCGTACCCCCCTCGCTGCGGTGAAGAAGGCTGGGACAACGAAAACTTCGCCGCCTGATTTTGCAGCGTTCCGCGCCGTCATACATGTTGACCGATCATAGGAGAGTGCTGTATGCTGTGGGGCAGGTTGACAGGTCCACTTCGAGTCGGTGAATTTTTCGCAAAGCGTCGTAAAATCGGACGCCGTCATTTTCAAACTGCCAGATCTTTTGCTCGGATCATTTGTGAAAATTGTGCGGCACAGCGTGACGGAAGAACGCGGGGGCGCCGCCGAGAGCGTACCCATGACTTTCACGGCGTTGACCTGTAAAAAAATTGACCCCTAAAAAAGTTGACCCGCAAAAAGTTGACCTACAAAAAGTTGACCTGTAAAAAAGTTGACCCGCAAAAAGTTGACCTGTAAATTGATCTGTAAAAAAATTTTCAGTTTCCTCTTGACAAAACCGGTTGTATGCTGTATACTGTTATAGAACAGTTGAACAATTGTTCAAATGATATTTGATTTCGACACGCAGGGATGTTTCAAAAAAACCATACGTATGCAGGTATGCGTATGTAAACGAAAGGAGGAACTGTAGTGGAAAAAGAGATCCTTCACGCTGACGGAGAGGAGGGATTGGAACGAAGTGGTGTGCGGTTCAATCCCGGAGATATTCCAGAGGGGGAAGAAGAACGGATTGCCAATGAGGAGCTGCTGTACGAATTGGCGCAGCTCTACAAAATTTTTGCGGATGAAACGCGCATTCGGATTCTCAGCGTCCTTTTGGATGGGGAAGCGGGTGTGGGCGGTTTGTCGGACCGGCTGCAAATGAGCATGTCGGCGGTGTCCCACTCTCTGAGAATTTTAAAGGGGGCGCGGCTGGTGCGCTGTCGCAGAGAGGGAAAAAGCGTTTTTTACAGTTTGTGTGACGAACATGTGCGGATGATTTTGCTGTTGGGACTGGACCATGTGTCAGAGTGAACCGGCGAGACGTAACCGCGAATATGTGGGGAGAAAATGTCCGAACGTTAGAAAGGTAAAGGCGGGCAGTGCGGCGTTGTACGGGGAACGGTGCAAAGACGCAGAAATCGGGAGAATAAATCTGCGGGACTGTAAAGGCCGCAAAACCGTAAGCCATAAAGTCGCAGAAACGGTTAGACACCGGAAACTGCTGTCTGTTTGAAACCCGCTTTTAAAACGCCGCGAAATTTTCGGGATCACACCGTTTGGAAAGTAAAAAAATAAAAACTTTTCGTGGCGTCAAAGTATGTCCATGGTTACATTCATATTCTGGGAGGAAGAAAAGCAATGGTAAAGGTTTTAAAAATGGAGAATCTGGAATGCGCGCACTGCGCCGAAAAAATGGAGCGCAAAATTTCGAAAATCGAGGGAGTGCACTCTGTTTCCATCAGTTTCATGGCACAGAAAATGATCCTTGACTGTGAAGACGGAGACGAGAAGGGTATCCTTGAAAAAGTGCGCGAAGCAGTGCGTTCTGTGGAAAAGGACTGTGTTGTAAAATGAACGGTTTACATTCGGTTTTCTTTGCTGAGAGGCGAAAATTTTCAAAAAAGGGGTGCTTTGCATGACAGGCAGTCAAAAAAAGACGCTGCTTAGAATTCTTTTGTCTCTGATTCTGTTTTTCGGGGCGCTGGCTGTGAATGCCATTTGGAACCCTCCTTTTTGGGCGGGTGTGCTCACTATGACGATCCCCTACCTTTTCATCGGTTACGATGTGCTGTGGTCGGCGGTAAGCAGACTGTTTTCCGGCCAAATTTTCGATGAGACATTTCTTATGAGTGTGGCCTCTTTGGGAGCGCTGCTTCTCTGTGTTGTGGAAAAGGATGCAGGAGAGGCGCATGAGGCGGCGGCGATCATGATTTTCTATAAAGTTGGGGAACTGTTTCAGAGCATTGCGGTGGGTAAATCGAGAAGATCTGTGTCCTCGCTTTTGAATATGATGCCGGAACTTGCAAATCTGGAGAAAAACGGGACGACGGAGAGCGTATCCCCGGAGGAGGTTCAGGTTGGACAGACGGTTCTTGTTCGGCCCGGCGAGCGGGTGCCGCTGGACGGCGTGGTGATTGAAGGAACTTCAGAACTGAACACTGCCGCACTTACCGGGGAAAGCCTTCCCCGAGAGGTGACCGAGGGGGACGAAGTGGTTTCGGGATGTGTCAATCTGTCCGGGGCGCTGCGCATCAAAGTCGTCAAACCGTTTTCGCAAAGCACTGTGCGCAGAATCATGGAATTGGTGGAGAGCGCCGGGCTGAACAAGTCGAAAAGCGAAAATTTTATCACCGCGTTTTCAAGAGTTTATACTCCTTTGGTGACAGGCGTCGCGTTGCTCATGGCGCTGATCCCACCGCTGGCCATGGGACTTTCCGGAGGAAATTGGGGATTCGCGCACACATGGCGCCCTTTTATACACGCGGCGTTGATGTTTTTGATTGTCTCCTGTCCCTGCGCTTTGGTCATTTCAGTGCCCATGTCCTTTTTTGGATGTATCGGCGGAGCGTGCTCTAAGGGTATTCTTATGAAAGGTTCCGTCTATGTGGAAAGGCTGTCCAAATGTAAAACGGTCTTCTTTGACAAGACGGGCACGCTCACGAAAGGCAGTTTTTCGGTGAAGGAACTTTTACCGGAACACTGTTCAAAAGAAGAACTTCTGTGTCTTGCGGCGGCGGTGGAGAAATACAGTACGCACCCTCTTGCAAAAGCGATTCGGGAGGAATACGGAGATGGGCCGTTGCCGGAAGTTTCGGAGTATAAGGAACTCGCAGGCAGGGGCGTTGCGGCGACGGTTCAGGGAAGAAAAATCTGTGCGGGAAACCTGAGAATGATGAAGGAACTGGGAATTGAGCAAAGCATTCCGGAAAGTTCCAAGGGGAGCGCCGTATACCTTGCGCGCGACGGCGAATATATCGGCTGCATTCTTGCGTCGGACACGTTGAAAGAGGACAGCGTCCAGGCGCTCAAAGAACTGAAGGATCTGGGGATTCGGCGGGTGATGCTGACGGGGGATCGCGCCGAAAACGCAAGGGAAACGGTACGGTTCTTAGATTTGGACGCATACCATGCGCAGTTGCTTCCGGAAGACAAGGTGCGTCTTGTAAGGGAACCCGCCGCACAGGACGGGCAGTCTTCCGGAAACTTTACAGTGGCCTTTGTGGGCGACGGAATCAACGACGCGCCGGTGCTGGCTGGAGCCGATGTGGGTATCGCCATGGGCGCATTTGGGTCGGACGCCGCCGTGGAAGCGGCAGATGTGGTGCTTATGAACGACAGACCGTCGGATGTTCCTAAGGCCATAAGACTCTGCCGAAAAACCATGAGGTTGGTAAAGGAGAACATTATCCTTGCACTGGTTGTAAAATTCGGCGTGCTTATCCTGTTGGGTTTGGCAGCGGTGCTTCCTGCGCTTTCGGTTCTTGAGGGATATGCGGGGGAATTCGCGGTGTTCGCCGATGTGGGTGTTTCGGTTCTTGCGATTCTCAACGCTATGCGGGCAATGCGGTAAAGACGCCGGGAGTAGAACCGGAACTGGTGAACGGCGTCGGATTTTTGTCCATTGGGCAAAAAAATTCTTGAAAATACAGAAAATATTTCCTGCGGTCTTTTTCTTGCCTAAACAAAAATTCGCTGGTCGGAAACTTTTGCGCACTCCATGAGGAGAATTTTTCAGATGATTTTCTGTGCGGAGACAGCCTTGCTTGCACAAGACAGCGATGAAGATCGGAAAAGTGCGAAAGATGGACTGCGTGAAGTTCTTTCGGTTCGGCTTCCGTTACCTTAAAACCTTCAAGTTTTCAAACGGTCAAAGACCGAACGGCGCGCCGTTCGGTCTTTTCTTTTATAGAAATGGTGATATTCCCCTTCTGCTTTGCCGTTTTTGAGCCTTCACTCTACCGATTTTAAACTTTCAGCCATAGGAATACGGTTGATTTTCCGGCGCATGAGCAGATGCACGAGAAATTCAAAAACGAAGGTGAGAATCAGGGAATAGAAAAGGCTGAGAGGAGAGATGTGTACATGGAAGGATACCATGTCCACTTTGATCTGATCCATCACGAAAGCGTGAAGAAAATATCCCATGCCCAATCCTGCCAGCGCCCCCAGCAGCGTAAGGACACGGTTTTCCCTAAAAACATAGGACGCACTTTCATTTTTGTAGAACCCAAGAACTCGGATGGTGGCCAGTTCCCTTGTGCGTTCGGTGATGTTGATGTTGGTGAGGTTATAGAGCACAATGAAAGCCAAAAGTCCCGCGCAGACGATGACAAGGAGCACAATGTAGTTCAGGTTTTCGAGGAATCCCCCGATGCGGTTTCGCACTTCGGCTGTCACTGTGACATTGGCCACACGATCCCTTTCAAGAAGTTTGGCGCCGCCCAGATAGGGATCCGTTCCGGTTGCTGCGAGAATATACGCTGTTTTGAAGGACGGTTCTTCCGAGAAAGCCTCAAAATAGGTTTGGGGTGAAATGTACACATAGTTGTACACGTAGTTGTCGCAGATTCCCGAAACCTCTAAAGACGCGTTCTTTTCTCCGTCCAGATTGACGGTGATATGATCCCCCGTCTTTAGGCCCAGTTCCTGCGCCAGTTTTTTGTTGATCACCGCTTTTCCCTTTTCCGGGAAGGGAATTGTTTTTTTACCGTCGAGCAGGGAAATCATCGTTTCGAACAGTTCTTCCTGATTTTCCGGTACCACCATGTATGCCGTCTTGTGTGCTTTGTCTTTTGAACAGTCCACGGATCCCTCAAAGACATACAGGATCTTTTCAGCGATATCCCCACAGTTTTCTTCGAAAACTCTCCGCTCTTCGGAAGTCGGCGGCGAGATCATGGTGACGCTGTAATCATAGTGGAGAATCCCGCCGAACTGATCCTCCACGAGCCCTGAAACAGAGTCTCTTATGCCGAAGCCTGTGAGAAGCAGGGCGGTGCAGCCTCCGATGCCCAACACCATCATCCACAGCCTTTTTTGATAGCGGAGGATGTTTCGCGCCGAGACTTTGTGCAAAAAGGACATTCTTTTCCAAAGAGGTTTTATATACTCTAAGAGAATTCTTCGTCCGGCCTTGGGTGCCTTTGGACGAATGAGAGAAGCGGATGTCTCAGAGAGTTCGGATTTGCAGCACAGCAGCGTGACGCCTACCGAACAGGTGAGGGCGGAAAGGAGGGAGATGAGCAGAAGCGGCAAACTGAAGGTGTGGGAAAGGGGAGCAAATCTGCCGTACATGATTTCGTAAACTTTCCAGATAATGTCCGGTATAAAACGAATTCCCAAAGAATACCCAAACGCCGTCCCCACCACCGCAGCGCTTCCTGCATAGAGCAGATATTTCTGCATAATGGCGGCGGAACCGTAGCCCAGCGCTTTTAAAACGCCGATTTGCGTCCTTTCATCGGCGATCATGCGCGTCATGGTCGTAGAACAGATCAGTGAAGCGACAAGGAAAAAAAACACGGGAAAAACGTTGCTGATGCCCTTGACAATATGTGCATCGTTTTCAAAGCAAACATAGCCTACGTTTGAGGACCTGTCAAGTGCATAGGTATTGGGCGGGGCAAACGCCTCCAAATCTTCCTTTGCAGCAAGAAGTTCTTTTTCGGCGTCTGAAAGCAGCGCTTCGTATTCAGAAATTTTTTCCATGGCAGATTGTCTTGTCTGCGTCAGTTCCTGTTTGGTTTTTTGGGCATCCTCAAGGTTCTTTGAAAGTTCGTCCTTTTGAATTTTCAGTTCGTTTTCTTTCGCGTCAAGCTCCCTGTCGGCCTCTTCCTTCGCCAAGAGAAAGAGCGGGTGCGTCTCATCGACGGGGGCTCCTATCTGTTCGGACAGTTCTTTTAAAATCTCGGCATAGCGCGTCTGCCGAAATTGCGGAAAGGCAGCAATTGCTCTTTCTGCCTCCAAAATGCCATTTTCCAGGTTTGCTATCGCGGTTTCCGCTGCTGAAAGACCGTCATCCAACTTTTTCAGATCCTCTTTCGAAGACTGCAGCAGGGCTTTGTTTTCACTCAGCGTCTCTTCGCCTTCGGAAATTTCTGAAACAAATTCTTTTTTCAGATTCTCATAGCGTTTTGACGATACCGAAACAAGGAGTTCTTCAATGGCATTTCGGCGTGCGTCGGAGAGATTGTCGTAGTCGTCGGTATACGCCCGTTTCTTTTCGGAAAGGGAGAGGTATGCCTCGGTGTAAACTTCCCCTGTGAAAGCCTCAGAGGGGAGAAAAATATAGCAGGAAACGCTGCCTGTTCCAAGGGAGGTGGTGCCGCGCTCATAGTTGAGGTAGAGCGGGGTATACGCCAGCCCTACCACAGTGAATTCTTCGCTTTTAAAATTTTCCTTTATCTCTTGATTGTTCGGGGACAGACGCACTTGTTGCCCCAACTGTTCTTCACTGAAATATCGGCTATCCGCCACGCACTCGGAAGCGTTTTGCGGCAATCTGCCGCAGGAGAGCGAAAGAAGATTGAGGCGTTGGGGCACGGAATGAAATTTCGCCACCGCGTCCGAACCGTCTTCTTTCAGATAGAGCGCGTCAACGCTGTATCCGCCCTCCGCCGCCTCGACAAGGGGGGAGGAGGACAGTTCCAGAATTTCCTCATTTCCGAAACCGATGCTGGAGAGCAGGCGGAAATCGTAGAAATTTTGCTTTTTAAGATAAGTGCCGGCAGTTTCAATCATGTCGTCGGTGCTGATGCGCAGGCCGGAAAAAAAGCCGACGCCCAGTGCGATGATGGAAAGCAGCGCCACATAGCGTCCGGGATTTTTGCCTATCTCGCGAAAAAACATCGCCAACCGCGGATTTTTCTTTTTTCTCATATTTACCACTCAATTTCCTCTACCGATTTCGGATGCGCGTTGATCTGCACCTGCGTGACGCTTCCACTGCGCACATGCACCACCCGATCGGCCATGGCGCACAGCGCCTGATTGTGCGTGATCACCATCACGGTTTTTTTGTTGTTTTTACAGGTATCAAACAAAAGTTTTAAAATGGCTTTGCCAGTGTTGTAGTCCAAGGCTCCCGTGGGTTCGTCGCATAGAAGAATCTTTGGGTTTTTGGCAAGAGCCCGCGCAATGGCCACCCGCTGCTGTTCTCCCCCCGAAAGTTGCGCCGGGAAATTGTCTTTGCGTTCACCCAGTCCCACACGCTCCAGCACTTCATCGGGATCCATGGGCTTTTTGCAGATCTGCGCTGCCAACTCCACATTTTCAAGAGCGGTTAGATTGGGTACCAGATTGTAGAACTGAAAGACAAAACCTACATCGTGACGCCGGTAGGCGGTCAGTTCTTTTTGGGAAAAGCGGGAAATCTCTTTGCCGTCTAAAAACACACTGCCCGAGGTAAGAACGTCCATTCCTCCCAAAATATTCAGAAGCGTGGTTTTCCCTGCGCCAGACGCCCCGACAATGACGCAGAATTCCCCTTCGTTTACCGAGAAGGTTACATCATGTAAAGCGGAAATTTGGGTTTGTCCCATTTCGTAAATCTTGCTCACGTTCTCAAAACGTATAAATTCTTCTTTTCCCATTTCTCATGCTATTCCCCCAACAATGGGGCCTCTTTTCTTGGAAATAATGTTATATGAGATTGAATCTCAACTTTTAAAACGGTTCTCTATGTCAACGGTAAGAACGGCAGTCGGTGTAAAAAGCGCGTTGCGGGCCATCGCCGGGACAGCGAAACGGACGTCCGCAGGTTTCAGGATTTTTTAAAATTTTCGCTACAGTCTTTCTTCTGGAGCGGACGGTACGGCTCCTTTTCCAAAATCCATTTTCGAACTCAGCCATTGAAAGACGGCAAGGTTCGGAATTTCGGAGGGGTACGTTCCCTTTTGCGCGCCCCTGCGGACGTTGGTTTCATAAATTTCAGGAGTGAACCGAAGGAGAGTACACGCTTCTTGCCGGTCGTTTCGTTTTGTCTTGTCGGGAATGATCGGACGGCGTCCCATGTCGGCGTCCCTTTGCAGTATAGGTACGCTTTTTACCGTAAATACCGCAGCCCTCAAACCATGAAAAAATGTTGTTCGAAAAACGGTTTTGCCTTCGGCAGTTCTTTTCTAAAGGAATTCCTTAAAGAAAACTATTCTTTTTTTGAATCTGGTTTTTACGAGAGGACGCATGGCTTTGACGGCGTGAATGTGCCGGTAGAGTTTCAGGCAATGTTGGCGTCTGTAAAACGAAGGCGCTTCTTACCTTCCCTTGCTCTTTTCTCTCTCACGTATTTCGGTGACATGCAGGATGTTTTCGCGATCTACCGAAAAGAAGATGCTGTACCCGGCAAAAGACAATCCATAGGTTCTGCCGTCGTGCTGGTAGGCAGGTCTGGGATCCTCGTGAAGAATTCCCCAGAGTGCTTTGCGTTTTTCGACAGGGAGTTTGGAAAGAAGTTCTTCTGGAATCTCCACGTCCAGTCCGTAGTCCTCAAAATCCGACGCGAACCCTCCGACGGCATCCGGAGCGCAGTCGGAAAAGGGAAGGTAGGGCTTGATGTCGTAGATGGGTGTGCCGGAGACCAGGTCTGCGCCGCCCAAAAGAAGTTCCGGTCCGTTTTTTCCGGAGTTTACCGAAAGCAGTCTGACCAGAGACAGCCCCACGGGATTGGGACGGTTGGGGGAACGTGTGGCGAAAACGCCTACGCGTCTGTTTCCGCCTAACCGCGGCGGGCGGACAGTGGGGGACCATATTCTCCGGCGACAAAGGGAGAATCCCCACAGAAGCCACAGGTGGGAATAGCGTTCAATGCCCCTGAGAGCTTCGTTGACCGCGTATTCCTTTTCAAAAATCAAAGTTCCGCGCAACTCTTCCACTCTTCCGCTCTGTCTGGGTACGCCGAATTTCTCCTCAAAGTCTGTCTCGATGTGGGCGATGGGCGTTAGGGTCAGCGTTTCGTTTTTGCCTGCGTTCATGCCTTTGATTCCTTTTCAAGATGAGATTCGAACTCCGCCTGCTGGTATGCCCGGTATTTCCTTGGAGGAACGCCAATGCGTTTGACAAAAACCCTGTTGAATGTCCGCGTGCATGTAAAACCCGAGGAAAAGCAGACGTCCGTGATGGAAAGTTTGGTGGCGGTGAGCAATTTGACTGCTTTTTCAATGCGCAGAGCGTTGATATAATTGCTGAAACTGGTGTTGAGTTGATTGTTGAAAAGATGGGAAATGTAGAATTTTCCCAAAAAAAGTTCCTTTGCCATACTCTCAAGGGAGATTTCCTCAAGAAAATGCTGCTCACAGTAGGAGAGAATTCTTTCCACGGCATTGTTCCCGTCACCGCCTCAGTGAGTGGCAGATGCTCCAGAAGGATACCGAGAATGGCCCCGATAAGACATTTATGCCGTTGATAGGCATAGTGTGAGGAGTTTTCAAGACACATTTTCACGAGCGTGAGTACCTGCCCGTCCTGGGCGCCGCCTTTGATGACGGGATTCAGCGGTCGGTGTCCGTTGATGCTGTCCTCATAGTCCCCGTAGATGTTGGCAGGAATCAGGATGAGGATGTAATTCTCTTTTTCGGTGGAAATATATTGGTGAAGTTGATTCGGAAAGACGATCAGGGCGTTTCCCGCTGAAATTTTGTGGGATGTTCCGTCAACGACCACGGTGGAAGTTCCCTCAAGCATGAGAACCAGTTCGATTTCCCGGTGCCGATGGGCGAAATAGTGCAGGCGGCTGCCTCTGGTGCAGCGCAGGATATTTCCGTGATTCTCATACGCAGGCATGTCGGTTTCTCCCTTTGCTACATGGTTTTTTCCAACGGATGTTTCGAAATGAAGTGGATCCGTGTACTTGCCGGTTTTTCTCGGAACTCCCTTAACGTCGGAAGAGTAGAATCGGTCTTCTGAAAATTTTGAATTTTGAAAAACAGCAATATTTGTCTATAAAAAACCATTTGTTGTCTTTCATTGTACCACAAATTGTCTTATAATGCAAGAGGAGATCATGAAAATTGTCCTGTTTTCCAGAGCACCGTCGCACGGTTCATGCCAATGGTTGACAGCACGGTCTGTTTCGAGAAAAGGTCCGCGCTGGATCCCCGACATATCCGAACCGTTCTCTGTCGGCGCATCGTGCTGCCAAAATTCAGCGTCTGAACCTGAAAGGACGGACGGTTCTTTAAAAACGGGGTCAATCCGAAAAAAGGAGAGTGATTTTTTTGAAAAAATTTCCGGTGGCGTTGCAGTTGTATTCGGTAAGGGATCAGATGGCGAAGGATTTCGAGGGAACTTTGGACAGTGTGGCAAAGATGGGATACGACGGCGTGGAATTCGCCGGTCTTTTCTCCAAAAGTGCCGAGCAGGTGCGTGAGTTGTGCCTTCAATATCATTTGAACCCGATTTCTGCCCATGTACCGCTGGGAGAGATGCTGGAGGATCCTGATAAAACCTTTGCGACGTACAAGGAGATCGGCTGCTCCTATATCGCGGTGCCATACTTAGGCGGCAAGGATCGCCCGGGCAAAGAGAACTACGGCGCTACAGTCGAAAACGTGAGGATGCTCGCCAAAAAGTCCAAGGAGTACGGACTTCAGATGATGTACCATAATCATGATTTTGAATTTGTAAGACTGGAAAACGGAAAATACGGGTTTGACGATCTTTACGATCAGATTCCGGCGGATCTTCTCACGGCAGAAATTGACACCTGCTGGGTGAATGTGGCGGGGGAGGATCCCGCGGCGTATGTCCGGAAGTACAGCGGCAGGATTCCGGTGGTGCATTTAAAGGACTTCGTCATGCCGGGAAAGAAACCGGCGCATTTGTACGCACTGATCGGCATGAAAGAGGAGCAGAACAAGGGTGACAGCGACGCCTTTTCTTTCCGTCCTGTAGGGTATGGCGCACAGAACATCCCGGAGATTCTCAGAGCTTCGGAGGAGGCGGGAAGCGTTTGGCTGGTTGTGGAGCAGGACGATCCGTCCCTTGGGAAAACCAGTTTGGAATGCGCCGCGATGAGTATCGGATATCTGAAAAGCCTTTGGTCTTAAATTTCCGTCATGACCGCTCTCCTTCGATTTTGAAAAGAACGGTCACAAAATACAAAATTTGAAAAAAGTTTGAGAGGAAAAAACAATGTCTGATTCGGTTCTTAACCAATTTACACAGCAGACCGTCGAGGAGAAAAAGAACGACGGCAGAAAACTCAAAGTGGGCATCATCGGCACGGGCTGGATTGCCGAAGCGCATATAGAGAGTTTGAAGCAAATGGAGGACGTGGAGATCGTGGCTGGCGCCGATCTGATCCCCGGAAAAGCCGAAAAATTCTTTAAAAGATACGGCGTGGAGGGCGTGCGTTGCTATCCCAGCCACAAGGAGATGCTGGACAACGAGGAACTGGATGCGGTATCGGTTTGCACTTATAACCGCCAGCATGCCGAGCCGACCATCTATGCGCTGGACAAGGGTGTGAACGTTCTTTTGGAAAAACCGATGTGCGTGACGACCGAAGAGGCCGTGGAGATCATTCGGGCGGAGAAAAGAAGCGGGAAGATTCTCTCGGTAGGTTTTCAGCCCCGAATGGACAACAATATGAAAATGATCAAAAAAATCGTCGAATCGGGTGAACTGGGGAATATATACTACATCCAGACCGGCGGTGGACGGCGAAGAGGAATTCCCAACAGCACCTTCATTGAGGATAAAACCGCAGGCATTGGAGCGTTGGGAGACATCGGATGCTATTCCCTGGATATGGTGCTGAACGCCATTGGCTATCCCAAGCCCTTGACGGCGTCGGGATATATTTCCTCCTATTTCGGCCCCAATCCTCTCTACAACAATCCGGCGGACGCTGCCAGATTCAATGTGGAGGATTTTGCCGCCGCTTTCGTCCGTTTGGAGGGCGGAATCATTCTGGACTTCCGCATTTCCTGGGCGATGCACCTCAATACCCCCGGGGACACCGTGATCCTCGGCACAAAAGGTGCATTGCGTATTCCCTCCACCGAATGCTGGAACGGTTCGGTAGGCGGTCCGATGACACTCTACCATGATGTGGCAGGCAAGCAGACCGAGACTGTCATCCCCTTGTGCGGTCCGGTAAAGAACGGTTTGTTCTACCAGAAAGTGCGCTCCTTCCTTGACGCGGTGAGGAACGGCGGAACAGCTCCCGTGCCCACATCGCAGATCTTCTATAACCAGATTATCATTGACAGCATTGTGAAATCCGCGCGTCTGGGCAAAGAGATTGACATTGAGATTCCCGAAATTTGACGGCGATATTCCGGTGGAATGTTTCAGGCTGTCCGCCTTTCGTCCCAACGCCATTCTTTGAAGGGTTGAAAAGGGGCGGGAACTGTGCGTTGACGCCGAAAAACACTGTGCTTGAAAGCCTCCCGCGGCGAAAAAACCGCGAGAGGCTTTTTTAGAATAAAAAAGCCGTTTTTGAAAAAATTCGGCTTCAATCTCCTTGAAACGATCTCCATAACTGAAAACTGTTGAAATTTTATGCAAAACAGCGACTTTTGCCTGAATTTTGACGGGAAAAACTATTGAAAGCCGGGAAAAAGTATGCTATACTCCATGGGATGAATCGCATCTTACATTCGAACATCAAGACAAAAATCCAAGGAAGGAAAATCCATGAAAAAAATCATTTGCAGAAGAGAATACGATACTGAAAACGCGACGCTTGTAAAAAAAGCAACATACGGAAATTTTGGCGACGCTGATGGGTACGAGGAGAGTCTTTATCAGACCGAAAAGGGGCTGTATTTCCTCTATGTCAATGGCGGCGAGGCCTCGCCATACAAAAAGGAAGATATCAAAGCACTTTCCAAGGCCAAAGCCGAGGAGTGGCTGAGCAGGTAAAGGCGAACAGACAGACGAAGCATGGCAGAGGCGTGTCAAAATGCGAAACGGCAACCAACAATGAAAAAGCAGACGGCGGGCGTGTTTGAAACATCCCGCCGTCTGTTTTTAAAGAGCGTCAGCTGCGAATTTTTACGGACAGTCCGTTGAACTCCACGTCGCCGTCGGCGCGTACCAGAATATATTTTACTCCGTCGATGATTTTGGTGTCGATGAGTTCGTCATGTCCGGGTGAAACTTTGATGAGTACCTCCGGAGTGCGCAGTTCGAAGTGTTTGGGATCCACGATATTTTTAGGTGTAAGATCGGCTGCCGGACCAAAGGAATCATTGTAGTTCTTAGAGAAATTTTCCATTTTTTCATCGGCCACGCCGCAGTCCAACAGCATGTCGCGCACTTCTTTTTTGCTTAACGCGAGAGGTTCGGGGTCGCGGCTGTCCTTATGCTCCTCCATTCTTTCACAGATCTTGCGGCGAACCTCCTTCGCCATGTGGAGGCTGCATTCCTCTTCGAGAGTTTCGGCAAGAACCGTGCGGAACGAGCGAAACTGTTCCGCTGCCGGCATAGGAAGCGGCGTTTTTCCGAATATTGCCGAAAGAAATTCCTCGGACAGTTCCTCGGTGCTCCTGGTGTAGAAGAGAGCGTTGTGAATATTGGTTTGTCTCCCGTCAAAGGCGGGGAAAAGAAATCCAAGGGTGGGAGCGCAGACGGTTCCCTCTCCTCGGGAATTTGTAAAGGTTTTTTCTATCGGATCATAACAAAGCGCTGATTTCCCGGCTTTTACAGGACAAAGCGCACAGAGAATGTAGGAGTACACTTCCCCCAAGCCGCCGTCCTCATGGATATCAGCCGCCAGCGCATCGTTTCTGCCCTTAAATGGGACGTCGTAACTGTTGAAGAGCAACAGGACCGCATAGTTGTCCTTGGATTTCACAGTGGAAGCGATTTTTTCATAGAAGGTGGACAACGCTTCCCCGTCCTCAAGGGAACTTTTTTTCAGGGTGTTCAGAAGTTTATATTCCTCTCCCTCTGAGACCTGCTCGGGGGAGAAGGCAATGTCAATGAGATTCTTTTGCAGCCCGCCGGAGAGGGTTCTTTTGAAAATGGCGAGATATTTTTCAATCTCGGCTTCTTCAATAAGTCCGAAGGAGCGTTCAAAGGTGGTGATAATTCTTCCCTCGGCGTTGATGTAGCATCCTTTTACGGAGGTTGCGGCGGCTTTTTTGACGGACAGTGTTTTTTTGATTTCGGACAGTTCTTTGTCGATCATGGTTTTCCTTCCTTCTTTGTTTTTCAGTCGGCCTTCAATGGTATTTCAATGGTATGGCCGACTGATTGGCGGGGGATATTTTAGCACGAAAAAAATGGTTTGTAAACAGTCAAATCAAATATTTTTGCCGTTTGCCTTTGGGATAAGAAACTTGAGAAATAAACATGGAGTTACAGACTGAAAATTGAAGTTGAAGGGTAAGCGAAGAAATACAAGTTGACAAATTCTCTTTTTAGGTATACAATAAATGAAAAATGAAAAACCGAAAGTAGAAACAGTGATTTTGTCATGTAGGAATCGCAAATTTAAAAAAATTCTTGAAAATTTTTGGGAAGGAATGGGCGGATGCGCGCGGTTGAACACAAATGAACCGTAAGAAAACGG
This sequence comes from uncultured Clostridia bacterium, assembly GCA_947625265.1. GTDB lineage: Bacteria > Bacillota > Clostridia > Oscillospirales > CAG-272 > UBA11512. Next base: position 11,845 of record CANQNM010000003.1, on the reverse strand, counting down.
CTGGAACAGACAAAAGAATGATTTTTCCCCTTTTTTGCGCGATGCTGAAGATCGGTTTGTTCACATTTGGCGGCGGATACGCCATGCTTGCTCTCCTTCAAAATGAATTGGTAGAGAAGAAGCAGTGGCTGCAAAGAGAGGAGTTTTTGGACATGATCGCGGTGGCGGAATCGACGCCCGGTCCGGTTGCGGTAAACAGCGGAACCTATGTGGGATACAAGATCGCCGGGGTATGGGGCGCGCTTGCGGCAACGTTCGGCGTATGTCTGCCCTCCTTTGTCATCATTTTCGCCGTTTCGCTTTTCTTCGACCGGTTTCTCAGGCTGCGCGCCGTGGCCTATGCCTTCTCGGGCATCCGCGTTTGCGTGTTGTATCTCATTCTCCGGACGGCGGTAACGCTTTTTAAGGAACTTGAAAAGACGCCGTTTTCGATGACTGTTTTTGGGTTGGTTGTGGCGGGAATGCTGTGTGCTTCACTGTTTGCCTCGAATTTTTCCACCGTTTTGTGCATCCTTGCGGCGGGCGCCGCCGGTTTGGTTTTCTGCACGGTGAGAAGAAAGGCGCGTGAAAAAAAGTGAAATTGCTGGTTCTCTTTCTCACCTTCGTGAAAATCGGCGGATTTTCCTTCGGTGGGGGGTACGGAATGATCTCGCTCATGAGGGAAGAGGTTCTCTCGCACGGTTGGCTGACGGAAGAGGAATTTCTCTCCTTTGTCGCCGTGTCCGAATCCACACCCGGACCTTTGGCTATCAATATGGCCACTTTTGTAGGTTCTCATGAGGGAGGGTTCGCGGGAGCGCTTTTCGCGACGATTGGCGTGATTGTGCCGTCGTTTACGGTTATTTTGGCAATCGCCGCCCTTTTGCGCAACTTTCTGAAATATTCGGCAGTGCAGGGAATTCTTTTGGGCGTGCGTCCGTGCGTGGTGGGACTTATCGCGGCAACGGGGCTCTCCATGGCGCTTTCACAACTTTTTGGAATAGAAAAAATAGGGGAATTTTCACCCGATTGGCGAGGAGTAGCCATATTTCTTGTTTTGGTTCTTACCCATCTGATCTTGGTGAAACTGAAGAAAAAACCTCCGCCCGTGGGGATGATCCTCTTTTCTGCGGCGCTTGGTATAATCATATACGGATTGTTTTAAATACTTTTCGTTATAAGATATTTTTGAAAGGAATGTTTTTTATGAAAAAGATTGTTTGGTTTTCGGTATTGACGCTTTTGCTGTCATGCACAGTGCTTTTTTCAGGCTGCACAGAGAAGAAGCAGAACTCTGGAGCAGGGGAAAGCCCGTCCCTGAACGACTCTTCCGTGCAGTCGCAGAATTCTTTGCCGGGGGAGATTCCGGACATTTCAGGGGTGAAATTTGAGGACGCTGCTTTTGAATACGACGGGCAAAGTCACGCGCTTGAGGTATACGATCTGCCGAACGGCGTGACGGTTTCCTATGAAAACAACGGACAAACCGATGCTGGGGAATATACTGTCAAAGCGCGGTTGTCCTACGGCGGGAAGACTCTGTCGGATCTTGAGGCAAAATTGGAGATCCGTCCCAAGAACGCCCGTGTGCTCATTGACGATTTGGAGTTCACCCTGGGGGATACCTATGAATTGACTTACAAGACAGAGGGATTTTTGCCGGGAGACGATCCAAAAATCAGTCTTTCGCTCGACGCCGGCACAGGAGGAATCAAACAGGTGACGGGTGTGTGCGAAAACGCCAACTACAAAGTGACCTTTGAAGGCGGGAAATGCATCATCTCCGCAGCTCTTTTCGACAGTTCCGATCTTTCGGGTTCATCGCCGTTTTTGCCGGACTACGCGCCTTTCGCTCTGTACGATACCTCTCTTTTCTCAAACAGTGTGATTACAGAGATTTCCTTTCCCTTTTACGGACTTGCAAGCGGCTACACCGTCTCTTCCGCCAATCTGTATATGCCGGTTTATGTAGTGAAGAGCGACTTTACTACTTCAAAGTCCCAATGCACTGTTGAGAACGGGAAGAAAATACTTCTGGATTTCACCGGCAAGCTGAGCGGTGTGAAGCAGGGAGACTGGCTGACGGTGAAAGATCTGCATATTGAATTGGAGGAAGGAGAGACGTTGGCGTTCGGAGACGCGGATATGGCGGTTCTCCCCGGATTTTTGCGCAACGACGGCCGCTACGGATTCTGGAACAGAATTTTCGGGTCAAAGGGGCAGAACAATCACTCGTTGGTGTTGAAGATCGTCGGCTACAGTCGGGACGGGCAAAACCCTGATGATCCTGATAACAACAAAAATTCTCCTATGATCTCCTTTTTGGGGGACAGCATTTCAACCTATTCGGGGTGGTCCAACAACACCTCGTACAATGGCACTATTGGGAACAACGCCGTGTGGTTTCCCAACGGCAATTATGCGGGTGCCGATATGGCGGTAACGGACACCTGGTGGTATAGGGTTGCCAAGCAGCTTGGCTACGAAATTTGTGTCAACAATTCTTACTCCGGGTCGGTGGTAAAAGATTCCCAAACCTACAATGTGCGCGCAAGAAACCTGCATAACAACAAAGGCAAGGAACCGGACGTCATCGTGATTTTTATGGGGGTCAACGATTTTGCCGCCAACACCGCGGTAGGGACTTATGATGGGGGTGCCGTTCCCCCGACAAGTCCATCGACCTTTAGCGAGGCATACGGCAGAATGCTCTACAATATGATGCAAGAGTATGAGAATGCTGAGATCTATTGCTGTACGTTCCTGCCCGACAGAAAGCGCTTTTCGGGGGACACCAACGGCATCGGCGCAAGCATTGAGGAGTATAACGGTGCCATACGTACCATTGCCCGGAATATGGGCGCAGAACTTATTGACCTGTACGACGCATGCGGTATCGACGCCACCAATATTTCAACCTATACGGTGGACCGCTTGCACCCCAACGCCGCGGGTATGGCCCTGATTGCCGAAACGGTTTCCTCAAAGATCGGCAGGGCGTCCGAAAAAGCAGCGTAAAATTGAAATCCTCCGCGACAGTTTCCAACCTGTGATTTACAGCGTATAGCAGGCGGGCGATACACGGTTTGCAATACACGGTTTGCGACATGCGGTCTGCGGCAGATGTTGAGGGCGCTGCCTTTTGCGGGGTGAACCGCCTGACGCGCGGTTGCTGAAAACGGTGCGCTGAACCGTCTTCGGCTGTTCCGCCGCGGGTTTTGTTTCCCGTTTTCTTTGTACATCAGGATTTTACGGTTGTATTTGAATTTTATCCCGTCTTTTGAGGTTTGACTGCGGGGTTCCGGCGCGTTTCTGTGTAGATCTGCGTGTCTGCGGACAACGCACAGACAAACCGTATATTCGGCGGGATAAATGAGAATAAATAAAATGGAATGAGAGGTGTATTGTTATGAACAGGTTCGTACTCAATGAGATTTCGTATCACGGAAAGGGAGCGATCAGCGCCATTCCCGATGAAATCAAAGGCCGGGGCTTTCAAAAGGCTCTGGTGGTTTCCGATCCCGATCTTCTCAAATTCGGCGTGACGCAGAAGGTCACTCGGATTTTGGATGAAGCGAAGGTGAACTATGCGCTTTTCTCTGAAATCAAGCCCAATCCCACCGTGGAAAACGTGCAGGCGGGTGTGAAGGCGTTTAAAGAGGCGAACGCCGACTGCATCGTGGCCATTGGCGGCGGTTCTTCCATGGATACGGCCAAGGCCGTGGGGATCATCATCGAAAACCCGGAGTTTGGGGATGTGGTGTCTTTGGAGGGGGTCGCCCCTACAAAGAATCGGTGCGTTCCCATCATTGCCGTACCCACCACCGCCGGAACGGCGGCGGAAGTCACCATCAACTATGTGATCACCGATGTGAAGAAAAACCGTAAAATGGTTTGCGTGGACGTACACGACATTCCGGTGGTCGCCGTGGTAGATCCTGAAATGATGTCCACGATGCCGAAAGGCCTTACCGCCGCTACAGGTATGGACGCTCTGACACATGCAATCGAGGGATATATCACTAAAGGCGCGTGGGAACTGTCAGATATGTTCCATCTGAAGGCCATTGAGATCATTTCCCGCACTCTGCGCGATGCGGTAAAGAACACCGAGGAGGGCAGAGAAGGCATGGCGTTGGGACAGTATATCGCCGGCATGGGGTTCTCCAACGTGGGGTTGGGAATCGTCCACTCTATGGCTCATCCTTTGGGAGCGCTCTACGATACGCCTCACGGCATCGCAAACGCCATCATTTTGCCTAGAGTTATGGAATATAACGCCCCGGCGACCGGTGAGAAATATAAGAACATCGCCGCCGCCATGGGTGTGAAAGACGTAGAAGGAATGTCGGTGGAACAATATCGGAAAGCGGCGGTGGACGCCGTGCGGAAACTGTCCGCAGATGTGGGTATTCCCGCCGATCTAAAGGCGATTGTGAAAGAGGAGGATATCCCTTTCCTGGCGCAGTCCGCTTACGACGACGCCTGCCGTCCCGGAAACCCGAGAGAAACCAGTGTAGAGGAAATCGCTGAACTTTACAGGAGCCTTTTGTAAATCTTTGTAAAACAAACGTCGCGCGTCGAGCGATCGGGGGTTTTGAATTCCCCGGAAGGCCCGGCGCGCAACGCCGTTTTAAAGACCTTTTTTCACTTTTATGACTGCGCCGCTCTTGCTTGGCGTTCGAAAAAATTTTGTTTTATCAGGCTTGTCCCCTATTGCTTTCTCCTTTTCTTTTTTGGAGGATAAACGAAACTGTTTTTGACGGTTTCATCTTTGTTTCCTGCGCGATTGTACAGTTCAGGAGGGAGATTGGCCGGTCGCCGCAGATCCAGACGTGAAAAGATTTTGTATAGCGCTTCGCTCTTTGTTTTTCCTCTGTGAACTCACGAAATTTTATAACGAAAACGGATCCTCAAAAACCGGAGCGAGATCGGTTTTTTCTGCAGTTCACCGTTTTCGTACTTCCCCCGCTCGTACCACTTAGACTGCTCCCGCCACATTTCGGCATAGCGTCGGTTTTTTCGGATATGAATTGTTTTAGTAATAGCAATATATATAATTGAAATTATAGGTATCGGTAGATACAATTGTTAATGACATATATGAATCATCAAATACTGTTTCGACTCTCATTTTTTCAATAAGATTGTTTTGTGATTGTATCTGATCCGAATCCAATAAAAATTCAGTATGAAAAAGCACTCTTTTTATATTTGAATCAATATCTTCATTCCAGATTTTTGTTTCAGTTGAAACTATAACTTCTTGCACATTTCCTTTTAAAACAATACCATGTCCCGTTTGCGTATTCCCTAGAATGATTTTATGATTATTTATTTTCTCGCATAAATAATATTTAGTCTAGTAAAGCATCTTTCTTCTCCTATTCTTGGTACCATTTTGCCTGTTCGTCCCACATTTTTGCGTAAACGCCGCTGCGCCGCAACAACTGCTCATGCGTTCCGTCCTCTACGATCTTTCCGTTTTGCATCACAAGAATTCGATCGACGATCTTACAGATCCCGATGCGATGAGAAACGACAAACGCAGTTTTTTGATCAACCATGCCAACAAACCCCGACAAAATATCGTACTCTGTGATGGGGTCCAATGCGCTGGTAGGTTCGTCTAGAAATAGGATCTCGCCCTTGCGAAAGACTCCTCTCGCAAGGGCCACCTTCTGCCACTGTCCGCCGGATAACTCTTTCCCGCCAAATTCTATCCCTAATTCTTCGTTTATCCCGCCGATTTGCGCTCCAAGATTTTTGATCCCGGCTGTGTCCATGGCAGATTGGATTAAAAACGTGTCTTCACGCCTTCGGATATCGCTTATCGCAATGTTATCCCTTAAAGAAATGCTGTATCTCCCAAATCTTTGGGCGACGAGCGAAAATTTTTTGTAGTAATCGTGATTCAATGTTTGAATATCCTCGCCATCCATTCGCACATACCCCTCCGTTGGCGTATACAAGCCAAGTAAGAGTTTGGAAAGGGTTGTTTTCCCAGAACCGTTTTCCCCGACTATGGCAATGATTTCTCCCTTTTTGATCGCAAGATTTACTCTGTTGACTGCATTTTGGTCCGCTTTGGGATACCGAAAGGACAGGTCCTCCGTGGACAGGACCGACCCGGATAGATTCACTTTTCTTGTGTGCGTATCCGCCTTTTTCAAATGGAAAAAATCATAATAATCGTTTGCATAATTACAGGTATTTTTGATGCCGGATATTCCGGAAAGCAATCCGGCGAGGACTCCCTGCATAGATGTAAAAGCACCAAGACAGGCACCGAACGCTCCGACGGATATTTTCGATTCCCGCAAAAGCATCACACAAACTGCGATGGAAACGGCATAAAAAGCGATCTTGATGAAATCACAAAGAAAACCCTGCAAACTGCTTTTCATAGCAAACCGTCTGTTTTCTTCGTTTACTTCTTCCTGGACTTCCAAATATTTGTCGGTAAGATACCCGGAAAACCCCATGATGCGCATCTCTTTGACTGAATTTCTCGAGGTCAAAAGTTCCCAAAGATATCCGCATAATCGGTTTTTTTCCGTTTGACTTTTGTACAGCCGATATCCTTTTTTACCCTGCATGATCTGTACAATCAATACTGGAAGAACCGATATCCCGGCAAGGAGTACAAGAACCTTATGATATGCGCCTAAAACGATCGCTATCGAAACGAGTTGAAAAAGCCCCGGCAGGATCCCAAATACCCCAAAAAACACCTCCCCCATACGGTTTTGATAGACCGCATCCTTTGCTCTCCAAAACATTCCGGAAATCTCCGGATCCTCCGCCGCTTCTAAGGAAAGCGATACGGTATATTGTGAGAGTCTGTGATGAAATATCTCAAATTTGGGTACGGCGTCGATCTGGTTGATGCGATAAGAAATTTTTTCGCAAAAGAGTGAAACAAGTCGGCAGCAAAGAATGACTCCCGCAAAAACAAAAACTGCTTTTGCATCCGACGAAATATTGCCGGCGGAATCGATCAACTTTGCCGTGAGGGATACCATGGCCACCGAAATGCCTGCTGTGACCATTTGAAGGAAAATGGTCACGCTCACAATGACCGGCATTGCTGAAAATAAGTCTTTTGTGGAAAGTAGGATCGTTTTCCACATTCCTCTCTCCTTGTTTTCTTTCATACTGTCATTTTCCTTTCTGTATACCATGAGCTTTGTTTTTCCCACATTTCTGCATATGCTCCGCCTTTTTTTAGCAGTTCATCATGACATCCTTCCTCGGTAATGCGTCCATTTTCCATGACAAATATTTTTTCCGCCATTTTTGCAGATGCCAGACGATGTGAAATCATGATCGCCCCTCGATTTTTTAAAATCGCCGCAAATTGCGTATACATTTCGCTTTCCGCAATGGGATCAAGGGCTGCGGTGGGTTCATCCATAATGATAAAGGAGGCATCTGCCAAATACGCTCTTGCAAGGGCTGCTCGCTGCCACTGTCCGCCGGAAAGATTTACGCCATCCTCGAAGATTCTTCCCAAATGCTGATCAAAACCTTGATCATACTTTGTCGGCAGGTCCTCTATTCCGGCGTCCTTCATCGCTTTGAACAGAGCATCGTCACATCGTAGTTTCTCAATATTTCCAAAAGCGATGTTTTCCCGTAATGTAAGTTCGTAATTTTGGTAGTCCTGAAAAATAACCGAAAACAGTTTTTGCCGTTTCTCGTCAGATAGTTCTGTACTATCCATTCCACCAATGTAAATTTTCCCTCGTGTGGGTACATAGAGCCCCAGAAGCAATTTAATGATCGTTGTTTTTCCGGCACCGTTTTGTCCCACAAAAGCGATCCTCTGTTCTGGGAAAATGGTGAAGCTGACATCATGCAGAACATCCTTTTCGGAGCCAGGATAACGAAATGATACATGATCGAACTGAATTGTTGCAGGATCTGCGGTTTCCTTTTCGTCACCGTGCAAAGGATCCATCCGTTCGGGAAGAGCAAGAAAATCCTGATAATATTTGATTTTTGCAGAAAGGCGCAGAAATGTCGCCACCGCCCCCACGGTTCCTCGGATCGTTCCATAAAAACTGGTGAGCGCCGTTACAAGAGAAACAAATACGCCAAAGGTAATGTTTCCTTTCAGCAAGGCAAAGGAAAGCACAAACAGAGCCGCTCCTGTAAAAATGAATGCCGCCATCGAGGAACCGGAAGAAAGTCGGATCACTTGTTTTAAAGTATCCTTCATTTCCGTATTGATCTTTTTCGTGAGTGCCTCAGACCTGTCGATAAGGAGATCTTTGGCATCGAACAACTTGATCTCCTGCAAAGCATCTTTATCCACAAACAATTGTTGCAAATAATACCGTTTCCGAATATCTGTGGTCATTGTCCATCGCAGTTTTGTTTCCTTGTTTGCCGCTTTTCCCTCAAGCAAAAACATGGGGAGCATCGTAACAATCGAAACGATGCCGAGGAGAAAAGATGCTCTAAAAAGCAGCAGTTCCACTCCCGCCGTACTTATAACAGCAGAAATAATCGAAAGCATTTGCACAAATACAGACAGGATTTCCGACTGGGGATTTTCGGAAATCTTATTCAGCAGGTCCTGCTTTGACGAATTCTCGAAACAGGCATATTCGATCTGCCGAAATTTCCGAAGGGTAACCGGAATTTGCCCTCGCCGGAAGTCTCTTGTCAACATTGTCATGACAAGTCCTTTTACAAAAGAGAAGCCTGACCTCAAAAGGATCACTGCAATCAGCAGAGTTCCCCACCAAAAAATATGCTGTACATTCCATGCTGAAACAACAGAATCTACTAGATTTTCCAGGACATAGATTTGTACAGGCGAAATAAGTGCGGAAATCGCCGTGAGAAACACATAACAAAATGTCCATCCCGGAACATACCGAGTGATCGTTTGAAAGGAATATATTCCATTTTTAATGGCCTGTACACTTTCACTTTGCATAAACAAAAATTCCTTTTTTTCTATTTGATTCAAGGCGCCGCCGCTCTTCACTTGACCAGTTGGGGTTATAGACAAGGGAAGGGGAAAGCGTCAGGACCGCCGCGTGCGTGGCTTCGCGGCGGTCCTGGATGAGGTTTAAGGAAGAATGTCGCTGAACATCAAAAGTGTGGAGGTCACTTTTTCGTTGGACGTCAGTGCGCGGAAGGTGCCGTTGCTGTAGAGAATGTCCATAACCATCATCGCCACGGTGCTGCCGATGAAGTCGGACGCCATTCCGATCACTAAATCCTGCATCTGCGGTGGATATTTCCTTGCATGCGCGGTGGCGTATTCCAAAGCGGCGTCGGCAAATTTGTTCTTCAGCCGGTCGTCGCAACTTGGAATTTTTTTGAAAAATTCAGATTCTGTTCCTTTGACCACCATGATGTTCACCTGATTGTCTTCGGTTAAAAAGTTCCGTTCTTTCAGTCTCTTGAACTTTTCTTTGTTGGCGGCGTTGTCGCAGATGGTTTTGCTCATGAATTCATAAAGATATTCGTAGTCTGTGTTGAGATTGTTTTCCCAACCGCCCTGGCGAGAATCAAGGCGTGAGTCCACGGACCAGGAGAATACGGCGGGATATTTTGAAGAATCTCTCGTCATGAATCCACATGTATTATAGTCCGCGGGTTTCAGGGTGGGTTTATACGCCGGGTCGGATCTTTCGGCCGGAATATCCACATATGCGATATAGTTCCCACCGTCTGTAGTTTTAATATTGTAGTTTGACACATCGTTTTTCACGGGAAGTCTGCATTTTTGCAAGATTCCATAGAAGATCGCCGCCGCATCCAGCAGTTCCCGATTTCCGCCCGGAATATATACCTCGTCCATCCCGGCAACGGCCGCCCGCACGACGGGTACATAGTCCTTTGCCAGAGTTTCTGCAATCTTCATCTGTGTTTTGAGTTTCTTCTCCCACAACTCAAGGGAAAAAGTCTCGGGGGAGAAACACACATAGGTGGTATAGCGGTTTCCGGAGGTTTTCACGAGAAAGCCGTTGCTTTCAAGAAATTCGATCTTGTCTTCGATGTATACCAGTGTCACACCCAGTTCCTCGGCAATCTCCTCTTTAGTTCTGGGCGTGTGGTACACGCTGTAAACGATGTTGAGGTTGAGTTTGTCGCCAAGATAGAATTCCGGACCGCCGTTGGTTCCGGGCATGCCGCTGTGACCTATACACACATTTTGCAATTCCAAAGGAGCAATGCCCAGTTTTCCGATTTTTCTTTCCATTTTCATTCCTTCTTTCAATTCGTTTCTCGCTTTGTTCAGGTGCCACTTCACCGTTCCTTCCGGGATCCCCAATTTGTCTGCGATAAAGGAAACGGATCTGTCCTTGTAGTAAAACAGGTAAACTACTTCGCGGCGTTTTTCGCTCAAAAAGGCAATTTCGCGGCGCAGCGCGGCGATTTCTTCCGCCGGATCGTCCAAAATATCGTCCTCCCATACAGGAATTTCTATCCCGTCAAGAGATATGCCCTCGTGTTTTTTCTTTAAAGAGACGTATTTCGCGTATGTATATTCGCTGATACGCCACACATATCCCTCAACGTTGACCACCTCTCTGGCGGTAAGCAGGGAAAGATACACTTCTTTTACAATCTCGGCCGCCAAATCTTCCGCTTCCGCATAGGAAAAGGACTTTTTGACGGCAAAGCCGTAAATTTTTGGAAGGTATTCGGTGATGAGTTCATCCGCTTTTTGTTTATCCATTTCAGTTCTCCGGCGCCGTTTGACCATATAGTGCGGAAAAATTCCAAAAGGTTGGCGCTTTTTCTGATTTTTTTATAAATATTGTTCAAGCCGGAGCAAAGGGAATTTGCACGGCGTTTTGGGCCGCAAGTGAAAAAACAGGTTGAAATGAACCAAGATCAATACAGAGCAGGAGCAAAACAAAAACGGAACATATCCGTACAAACATTGGCAGAAAACAATGCCTTTTCCCGATACGGATATGTTCCGTCATCCTCATGGCGCAGCGCCCTGCGTTTAAAGAATGTCCGGTGTTTTATTCGATGTCTGCACCCTGCGTTCTGCAGTCTGCAAAAAGAAACTGTCTCATTTTCCGTTTCCTGCGGAAGTTTCCTTCTGAATGACGTCGTGTGCGCCGCCTTCGATGATGCTGGTGGCAGAAACAAGCGTCAATCTGGCTTTTTGCTGCAATTCGGGAATGGTGAGCGCGCCGCAATTGCACATGGTGGAGACAACCTTACTCAGCGACAGACGCACATTGTCCCGAAGCGTTCCCGCATAGGGAACATAGGAATCCACACCTTCCTCGAAAGATAACTTTTTGTCGCCGCCTTGATCGTATCTCTGCCAGTTGCGGGCACGGTTGGATCCCTCGCCCCAATACTCCTTATAATAGTTTCCTTTGATGGAAATTTTGTTGGTAGGGCTTTCATCGAAACGCGCGAAATACCGGCCGAGCATCAGAAAATCCGCTCCCATGGCAAGAGCCAGCGTCATATGATGGTCATGAACGATACCGCCGTCGGAGCAGACCGGCACATAAACCCCCGTTTCCTTGAAGTATTCGTCCCGCGCGGCGCAGACGTCAATGAGCGCCGTTGCCTGCCCTCTGCCGATGCCTTTGGTTTCTCTGGTGATGCAGATGGAGCCGCCGCCGATACCGACCTTCACGAAATCGGCCCCTGCCTTAGCAAGGAAAAGAAAACCGTCCCGATCAACCACGTTTCCGGCGCCCACTTTTACGCTGTCGCCGTAATGCTCCCTGATCCAGTCAATGGTTTTGGACTGCCACTCTGAAAAACCTTCGGAAGAGTCGATACAGAGAACGTCCGCTCCTGCTTCCACCAGTGCCGGTACTCTTTGCGCATAGTCCCTGGTGTTGATGCCCGCGCCTACGACGTA
>CANQNM010000002.1 GCA_947625265.1 uncultured Clostridia bacterium | reverse complement strand
TGTGATATACTCTTTCATGGTGGTTGAGTCCTTTCTGGAAGATTTGTTTGCGGTAAAACTATTCTATCAGAACTCAACCACTTTTTCTATACCTTTTTTCCTTTCAGTCTCATATCAATTGTAACACTACAAAAAGAGCAGAAACATTACTCGCTTTGGCTTGACAGTTTTTCTTTTTCATGCTATACTACGGAAACGATAGAAGGCGCCGGGAGTCGAACCAAAATCGACACACGAAGGCCCTTTTCGGCATATTTTTGATTGTCGTCGTTGTCCTGTGCCAACAAGACTGCCTCATCGAACAGAAAATCATCCGAAAATTCTCCCCGTGAAGTGCGCAGCAGTTTGGGACAGGCAGATCTTTGTCCATGCAAAAAACCGCAGGAAATACTTTCGTATTTTCAAGGGTCTTTCCGCCGCACGGGCGAAAATCCGCCGCCGCAAACCGAATCCGGTTCCACTCTAATACCCTTATACACCCCCCTAATAACCTTATACAAACAAAGGAAGTGTTCCAATGAAAAAGATCCTGTCTTCGCTTCTTCCCGCTTCTGCGCTTCTGTCGGTTTTTTCTCTTTACGCTTTTGCGGAAAACGGGGAAAAAGTCGGATTTCTAAAGACCCTTGGCAACAACATCTGGTATATCCTTCTTGTGATCGTCTTCGGAGCCGGACTGATCCTCGTTTCAAAGTGGAGCGGCAAAATCAAAGAGAATGATCAGAAATTGAGTGAAGAAGCAGAAAAATTCCAAAAAGAAAATTCCAGGGAAGACGAAGAAAAGACCGATACGGCAGACGTAAAAACAAGTGATGAAGAGAACAGCGTGCACGAGAACAGCACAGATAACACGGACGTGTGAACCACGCGAACGGCAGGTGTATATTTCCGCGCAGTGCAAACATCCGAAAGTTACAACGAAATATAAAGAGGCCGCCGCACAAAAGTGCGTCGGCCTCTCCATATTCATTATAAACAACTGAAACCGTACCGGCAGTATTTAAGCCTCCACAGCATAAACGCTGACACGCTTTCTTCCCCCGGTAATGTGCTCGAACTTCACCTTTCCGTCAATCTTCGCAAACAGCGTGTCATCCGAACCGATCCCCACGTTGTTGCCGGGATGAATGTGCGTGCCTCTCTGTCTGACCAGAATGCTGCCCGCGGTCACGGTCTGTCCGTCCGCTCTCTTCACACCAAGGCGCTTGGACTCACTGTCCCTGCCGTTCTTGGTGGAACCGACGCCCTTTTTATGTGCAAAGAACTGTAAACCTAATCTAAGCATTTTTTCTTACCTCTCTTCTAATTGGGAAACGACTGAAATTCCCTCTCGTCTACCGACAGGTGATCGTAATAATCCTCAACCAGGTCGTTCAACTGGATGAGATACCCCATAAGCAATCCCGAAATGGCATAGCGTTTTTTTTCGTCCGTCTCAAATTCCGGGAGCGCAGCGGGAATTTTCACTTCAATGTCCGCGCTCTCCTCGTCGATGGTGTATTCGACCCTCGCGTCGTAGGACACCTCCACGGTGTTGATGATCAGCATGGTCATGGCGGAGAGCGCAGAGCAGAGGATATCCTCGCCCGAATCTCCGTAACCCGTGTGACCGTCCTCTTTAAAACCGAAATAAACGCCGTCCTTTTTATAAAAGGTGATTTTGGTCATGGCAGGGGGTTAAGCGTTGATGGTTGTGATCTGAACCTTGGTATATGGCTGCCTGTGGCCGATCTTCTTTTTCTCGTTTTTCTTAGACTTATACTTGAAGACATAGATCTTTTTGTTTTTGCCGTTCTTCACAACGTTTGCCTTCACCGTTGCGCCCGCTACCGTGGGTTTACCCACGACCAGGCCTTCCTCTCCGGAAACCGCCAGCACCTGATCGAAAGTATACTCACTTCCCTCCTGTGCTTCCAGTTTTTCAACAAAGATGACGTCACCCTCGCTGACCTTGTACTGCTTTCCGCCCGTCACAATGATCGCGTACACGAAAAGCACCTCTCTTTCCTCGCGGCGCTCTGCGCCTTATTCGCTGCGGAGGGTGGCGTTCCGTCATACACCGGAACACACTTGAACCACGCCACAAGCGTTTTTGAATTTTAGCATATTTGCGCCCTGTTGTCAAGGACTTTTTTCTCTTTTTTTGCCTTTTCTCGCTGAAATTTATTAAGGCTTCACCGCACAATTACCGGCTGCGCATCTGCGCGACAATAATTATGCGGTGAAGCCTTAAATTTTTTTATTTTTTCCCTCCCCTTTCGGTCTTCCGTCCTGAATTTGAAAAATGCGCTCTAACATCTGCCCAAACGGGAAACGCAACACCACCCGTCTTTTCACTCCCAATGAAAAAATGCCGTCGGGCAATTCAAACCGAAAACTTCCAGGCGTGCTGCCTGACGTGCTTCCGGGCATACTGTCGGGCATATTGCCGGGCGTGCTGCCGGGCGTGCTGCCGGGCGTGCTGCCGAAATCCTATCTGTACACCCTAAGCATTCATCTTGAATTTTTTCCAAAAAACAACTAAATTTTTGAAAAAAAAACTTGACAACAACAAAAAAGCGTGGTAAAATGCCAACGTAATTCCGTAGACAGCAGGTTCACGGTAAAAGCGTTCGCTTTCCTGCCGAGGAGACAAGAGAAAACTTTCAGAAATGTTTTTGTGTCTTTCCCGGCGTGCTGTCAGGAGAGACTCATTTTTTTAGGAGGTAAAAACTATGCCAAGTGCAAAGATTCTTGAGGCAAAGCAGGCACAGGTCAATGAGTTGGCCGCAAAGATCAAGGCTGCCGCTTCAGGCGTTGTTGTAGTCTATCAAGGCATCACTGTGGAAGACGACACCAAACTCCGTGCCGAACTCCGCAAAGCAGGGGTAGAGTACAGGGTTTACAAGAATTCCATCACCGGCAGAGCATGCGAAGAAGCAGGCTACGGCGCCATCAAGGAACATCTGGAAGGCATGACCGCCATCGCCATCAGTAAAGAAGACGCTGTGGCGCCCGCCAAGATTCTGAAAAACTATGCGTCCAAAATCGAAACTTTCAGTATGAAAGCGGGATTCGTTGACGGTCAGATTCTTGACGAAGCGGGCGTAAACGCCCTTGCGGAGATTCCCAACAAGGAAACGCTGGTATGCAAGATCATGGGCTGCATGAAGTCGCCCCTGTACTCCCTTGCCTATGTGCTTCAAGCAATTATCGACAGGAATGGCGAAGCACCCGCAACCGAGCAAACCGCGTAAAAGCAACAAAAATAACCGAAAGAAAATTGATTTATTTGGAGGAATTTAAAAATGGCAACTGAAAAAACACTTGCTCTTCTTGAAGAGATCAAATCACTCACAATTCTTGAAATGGCAGATCTGGTAAAGGCCCTGGAAGAGGAATTCGGCGTTTCCGCAGCAGCTCCCGTAGCGGCGGCCGGCGCGGCGGCCGGTGCTGCTCCCGCCGAGGAAGAGAAGACCGAATTTGACGTCATTCTCAAAGAATTCGGCGCGAAGAAACTGGACGTCATCAAAGCGGTCCGTGAACTCACCGGTCTTGGTCTGAAAGACGCAAAGGATCTGGTAGAAGGCGCTCCCAAACCCGTAAAAACCGGCGTTTCCAAGGACGAAGCCAACAACGTGAAAACTGCTCTTGAAGCTGCTGGAGCAGTGGTTGAGGTCAAATAATTCCATAGAGTCAAGACAAATTTCAAAACGGCTGTATGACAACGCTTTGAACAGAAGTTTGCCGCTTGTCAGCAAGCGACGGATCCATCCCGACGGACAGTTTTTCTACCGTCGGGACGTTTTTTTGAATGCACGGCAAAAACCGCGAGCCAAAACGGATTTTGTGAAAATTCTTCAATTCACAACTTTCGGTAAAACGCTACAGCGACTGTGCCCGGACCAACGTGCGTTCCGATGGCGCAGCCGATTCGGCACACCGGCAGACAGTCCGCATGCTGCTCATAGAGCGCCGCGCTGTCCGCTATATATTTTTGAAGCAGCGAATCCGACAGTCCGCTGTATGCAAGAGCATAAGGCATGGAAAAATCAATTCCCCCGGATTTTTCCACATAGGTTTTGAGGAGATTGTTGCCGTTTTTTGATCCCCGCGCCTTGCCGATCAGCGACACCTCCCCGTCCTCCACGGCGATCACTGGCTTGACCGAAAGAAGACTTCCCGCAAAGGCTACCGCCGGAGAAATTCTTCCCCCTTTTTTCAAATATTCGAGAGTGTCCAACAACCCCAGAACCCTGATCTCTCCCTTGCGCCTCTCAAGTTCCTCAGCGATTTCGTCGGCAGATTTTCCCCTGTCGCGCAAACGAACCGCCAAAAGAACAAGAATTTGCTGACCGATACAAACATTCCGGCTGTCCACTAACCGAATGCCGCAAGGAAATCGTGCATGAGCCACCTGCGCGCTGTTGAAACTGCCCGACAGTTTTGAGGAAATAGTGATGCATACCGCCTCATCGCCCTGCTCCCTGACTTTTTCGAAGGCCTCCTCATACCGAAACGGCGAGATCTGGCAGGTATGTGGCAGTTCGTCTGTCTCAATCAGTTTTTCATAAAACTTCTCGCATGAAAGGGTTTGACCGTCTAAATACTCCTCCTTACCGAAGACAACCGTCAACGGAAGAAGTTCGATACCCATTGCATTTGCCTGATCCGCAGGAATGTCGCAGGCGGAATCGGTGATAATTCTTACGCTCATATGTTTTCTGTCCTCCTAACTGTATTTGAATGTTACCATAAATCGACCAAACCCATACCGCCCAAACGATGCGAAACGGGCAACCGCCGATGTGTTCACCGCCGTTTTTGTCGGCGTCTTTTCGGTATTTCGTTCCCCGATACTCGATGCCGGGGATTGCGGCTTTGGACGCTTTTACCTTCAACTCCAACTTTCAAATCGTCCGTCTTGCCTGTCCGGTCAATTTTTCAAATTCAATGCACGTCCACGGTTGTTAAAGATTCAGACGCCCTTCGGGGATCAAGTTCAGGCGCGTTCGGTGAATTTCCGTTCGAAAAAAAGCGTCCGAAGCCACCTTTCTACCTTAAAAACAACCGCAGAAGTCTGCTGTATAAACCGTTAAATTTTTGTTTGTAGGGCTGATACCGCATGGGCAGATCCATCCATGTCTTTTTATCCACAATGCTTTTTTCATGGGAAAAGGCCTCAAAACCCCTTTTGCCATGGTATGCGCCCATACCGCTGTCCCCCACTCCCCCAAAGGGCATTGCACTCGTGGCAAGGTGAATCACCGTATCGTTGACACACCCGCCTCCGAACTGCACCCTTCTCTGAATTTCGCGAATGTGCGCGGAGTCTTCACTGAAAATGTACAGCGCAAGGGGCTTGGGCATATCCGAAAGAAGAGCGTACAGTTCCTCAAAACGCTCAAAAGTCAGAACAGGAAGCACGGGACCGAAGATCTCCTCACCCATCACCGCGTCATCAAAGGTCACGCCGGTCATTACCGTAGGCGCAATTTTCAGTGTTTGGGCGTCCCACTCTCCGCCCGTCACCACTTTTCTCCCATCGATGAGTTTTCGGATACGGTTAAAATGCTTTTCGTTGACGATTCTTCCGTATTCCGGATTTTTGAGCGGCTCTTTTCCAAACTGTCTTTCAATTTCACGAACGATCTCCCGCGTCAATTCCTCCTTCACCGATTCTTCGCAGAGAATATAATCGGGCGCCACACAGGTTTGCCCACAATTCAGAAATTTTCCGAAAACGATCCGTTTGGCGCTGAGTTTGATTTTCGCCGTTGAATCCACGATGCAGGGACTTTTTCCGCCCAGTTCCAAAACCGCAGGAACAAGGCGGGGCGCACAGCGCCGGAGTACCTCTTTTCCCACCTCCTTGCTGCCGGTAAAAAAGACAAAATCAAATGCTCCGTCCAACAGTTCCCCGTTCTCCTTGCGGCCGCCGGTTACAACCGCCACATACTCCCTCGGGAAAATACATGTCAGCATCTCCTCGATAACGGCGCTTGTGCAGGGAGAATAGGCGCTGGGTTTGACCACCGCAGTGTTGCCCGCCGCAATGGCGTCGGCAAGTGGATCGACTGTCAGCAAAAAAGGGTAGTTCCAGGGACTCATGATCAGCACGTTGCCGTAGGGCGACGAAACTGTATAACTGACAGAAGCAAACTGGGAAAGGGGAGTTCTTACACGATGCTTTTTGGAAAATTTTTTTACATGTTTGATCATGTATCGAATCTCGGTAAGCACCAACCCCACTTCACACATGAACGATTCGTAAGGACTTTTTCCCAAGTCCGCAGCCAGCGCCCTTTCAATTTCCGACTCACGGCGTTTGACCTCGGCGTACAGTTTCTTCAGCATTTCCACTCTGAACCGCACCGAAAGCGTCGCGCCGCTTTGAAAAAATTTTTTCTGTTCACTTAAAACCGTTTCGATCATTTCGCATCCTCCGAATCCGCCACGTCGCGGTAAAATTTTTCAAGTTCCTTCGCATCCATCAGCACCGGTACAGGATACAGGGGGTTGGCCTCCCTGCTCGCGCGCCTTGCCAACTCGGGGATATCCTCCTTCCGAATCCCGGGAATCGACTCTTGAATTCCCATGCGCCGGTTAAGGGTTCTGATCGCAGAAATGAATTCAAGAGCGGCGACCGAATCGGATTGCTCCTTTTGAGAAATTCCGGCAGCAACAGCAAGACGATGCAGTTTCTTGTAAACTGCAGAACCGTATGCCTCCAGTACCCTCGGCAGAAGTACCGCATTTGCAAAGCCGTGGGGAATGTTGTATTGCCCACCCAAAGAGTGCGCCACCGCGTGAACATACCCCACATAGGATTTGGAAAATGCCCTGCCTGCGAGAAACGCCGCCGTAAGCATATGTGCGCGGGCGCATTCATCACCCAAAGTATAGGCGTTTTCAAGATTTTCAAAAATCAGTTTCACAGCCTTCAAAGCGTCTGCGCGGGTGGACGCGGTGGTAGAACACCCGATATATGCCTCAACCGCGTGGGTCAACGCATCCATGCCGGTGGCAGCCGTCATGAACTTGGGCAGGGTAGCGGTGTTTTTCGGGTCCAACACGGCAACTCTGGGAATCAAAGAAAAATCGTTTATAGGAAATTTGTACCCTGTGTATGCGTCGGTGATTACCGCCGCCAAGGTGATCTCGCTCCCCGTTCCGGCAGTGGTGGGCACGGCGACAAGAAAAGGAATCCTCAAAATCACCTTCAAAATCCCGCGCATCTTTTCTACCGGTTTCCTTGGACGAGCGAGGCGTGCGCCGACGGCTTTGGCACAGTCGATGGCGGAACCGCCCCCGAAACCGATCAACCCTCCGCAACGGTTTTGGAGGTATGTTTCACGTGCCTGCTCCACATTGTCAACCGTCGGATTTTCAAAAGTCCGATCGTACAGGAAATATTCTATGCCCGCCGCCAAAAGCGCATGTTTCAGCGGTTCCAGAAGACCAAGCATTGAAATTTTCCGGTCGCTGACAATCAAAACGCGGGAAATATTCCGCTTTGTCAGTTCTGCGGGAATCTCCTCAACGCTCCCCAACACTTTCGGATCACGGTAGGGCAAAAAAGGAATTGCCAGACGAAACGCCGTCTGAAAAGCACGGCAATACAACCTGTAAAAGAAATTCATAAGCACCTTCTTTCCAGCACACAGTGTGCTGTACGTTTAAAAACATTCCGTCGCCCAAAATCAGGCCTTCATTCCCTCCAGCAGCACGGAAAAACTGTATCTGAAGCCGCTGACCGCCTCTTCCTCGGGGAGATTGCGCGCAAGCGCGTCAGCATTGTATCCCCGAATGAAACACCAGATTGCGTAACTCATGACGTTCTCATCCAATTCCCGCACAAGTCCCCGTTCTTTTCCGAGTTCAATCAATCGTTTGATCTCCTCTTTCCACCACGCATAGTTCTCGGAAGAGGAAGAATCATTTGCAAAAACAAATTGATTCAGCCCCATTTTAAAACGATAAGACAAAGTGAGCGTATCAGCAACGATATTGACAATTTGTCCAAAAAAATCGCCTTGGGGATCGAATTTTGAGATGATACTCTCGCGCATGCGGACACATACTTGGCGGTAAACCACCGTCAAAACCTCGTCGATGTTGTGAAAACGGTTGTAAAACACCCGGTTTGTGATACCCAGCGTGCGCAGAATCTTACGCACGTTCACCTCCCCTGCGCCCTTTGTAACCGCGATCTGCTCAGCCGCGGCAATGATGTTCCGCGACATTTCGTCTTCAATCAACTCCGCCATTCCGATCCTATACTCCTTCCAGCACACAGTGTGCTGGAAGGAGTATAGCATGAAAATCTCAGATTGTCAAGGCCTTTTTCCTTTTTTGAAAATTTGCAGATCCCCGTTTTTTACTTCCCTGTTCACAGTTTTTTCGTTTCTACGTTCTTTTTTCCCTTTTTATTCTTTTTGCGTGTTTTCTCCCGTTGTGCACCAAATTTTTCTTCGTTACGCTCTTTT
The DNA here is from genome assembly GCA_947625265.1 of uncultured Clostridia bacterium. GTDB lineage: Bacteria > Bacillota > Clostridia > Oscillospirales > CAG-272 > UBA11512. The sequence goes on along the minus strand of CANQNM010000002.1, from coordinate 45,238 downwards.
TTGTTTTTCTTCCCTTTGTTTCTCTGCTTTTTCCTATCCTGTTTTTTTGCGTCCGTGCAAGTTTTGTATTTTTTGCCCGTATTTTTATAACTTTTATGGCGATTTCCTCCTTTAAAACACGTTCTTCCTCTTGTACGACGCAATAGAACGCCTTCTTTTCAGCCATACTTTTTGTATGCATATTCCGCCAACCTCTCTTATGCCCATATTCTCCCGTGCACCGTATCCTTTGCGCGTTCATCTAAATCCCCGGATTTGAATGAATCGGGTTCCACCGAATTTTTTCCGTTTTACCTTCTTTGCGCGGTTTTTTGCTCGTGAACACGAAAACTGTGCAAGGGCGGTTTCATGACAGAAACATGTGCTCATTTCAACTTTTGATTCTTGTTCAAATGACGACCGATGTTTCGAAAGATTTCCGATTTTTCTCTGAATTTTTTTGATTTTTCTCTTGACATATACCCGTATGGGGTATACAATCACAATGTGCCTGACAAACATATAAAGACACGGGAATACGAACAGGCAAAGAAGAAACGTAAAATCCCTGTAAAACGCAAAAAGGAAACGCACCCGACGACGTGAACGTTTGACTTTTCGTCTTTCGATCCGTATACGGGTTTCGGGGGCGTGTACCGCTTAAAAACATTTTTTGCCTGCATTCCGAACATTTTCGCCGAAAAAAGACACCGGCCGAAAATCTGTTCTGTTTCAGACCGGAAGGAACCGCTGCTATGAAGAAAGAAAAACACTGTGCATACTGTGAAAAAACCACCGTCCGCACTGAAGAGGAACGCAAAAGACTGATCCACCGCCTGAACCGGATTGAGGGACAGATTCGAGGCATTCGGGGAATGGTGGAAAAAGACGCCTACTGTGCCGACATTTTGATCCAATCTGCTGCCGCCAACGCCGCCATCAATTCCTTCAACAAGGATCTCATCGCCAATCACCTGCGCGGCTGCGTCACCCGTGATTTGAAAGAAGGAAACGACGATGTGATTGATGAACTGGTAACCGTTCTCCAAAAACTGATGCGTTGAAACAACCCAAAAAAGGAGATGAAATGATGGAACAATATACGGTAATCGGAATGAACTGCGCCGCGTGCAGCGCCCGAGTGGAAAAGGCCGTATCCGGCGTAAAAGGCGTGACATCCTGCTCGGTAAGTCTTCTGACCAACTCCATGGCGGTGGAAGGAACGGCAACTCCCGGCGAAATCATTGACGCGGTACGTCGAGCAGGCTACGATGCTTCCAAAAAAAGCAAGGAGCGGACAAAAAACGTCTCAAAGTCTGATGAAAACGACCCTTTGCGCGATAGGGAAACCCCAATTCTAAAACGCCGACTGATTTCCTCTCTGGGATTTCTTGTAGTTCTCATGTATTTTTCCATGGGGCACACCATGTGGAACTGGCCCCTGCCCCCCTTTTTCGACGGAAATCCCATGGCCGTCGGACTTACAGAACTGTTGCTTACCGTAGCCATCATGGTAATCAACCGCAAATTTTTCACAAACGGTTTCAAGGGTATCGTGCACCGCGCGCCCAATATGGACACCCTGGTGGCGCTGGGTTCATCCGCGGCGTTTCTTTACAGCACGTTGGCGCTCTTCGGAATGACCGGAGCGTTGAAAGCCGGAAACACTGCTCAGGCGGCGCACTATCTCCATGAACTTTATTTCGAATCGGCCGCCATGATTCTGTCGCTGATCACCCTGGGGAAAATGCTTGAGGCACACTCCAAAGGCAAAACCACCGACGCGCTCAAGGGACTGATGAAACTGGCTCCAAAGACCGCCGTGCTGCTTCGGGAAAACGGAGAGATCACAGTACCGGTGGAGGAAGTGAAAAAGGGGGATATTTTTGCGGTGCGGCCGGGCGAAAATATACCGGTGGACGGAACCGTTCTCGAAGGAAACAGTGCCGTTGACGAATCTGCGCTGACAGGAGAAAGCATTCCGGTGGATAAAGCGGCAGGAGATCAGGTGTGCGCCGGAACCGTCAATCAATCGGGCTATATCCGCTGCATGGCATCAAAAGTAGGTGAGGATACGGCTCTTTCCAAAATTATTGAAATGGTCAGCGACGCCGCGGCCACCAAAGCACCCATTGCGAAGATCGCCGATCGAATATCCGGCATCTTTGTTCCGGCGGTTATCGGAATCGCGCTCCTCACAGCAACCGTGTGGTTGGCGATGGGCAGAAGTTTGGGATTCGCTCTTGCGCGGGGGATCTCTGTGCTGGTGATCAGTTGTCCCTGCGCGCTGGGGTTGGCGACGCCCGTAGCCATCATGGTGGGGAGCGGCGTAGGCGCGAGGAACGGAATCCTTTTTAAAACCGCCGCCGCTCTTGAGGAAACAGGGAGAACCGACATCGTGGTTTTAGATAAAACCGGCACCGTTACAAAAGGCGAGCCGTTGGTAACGGATCTTCTGCCGTGTCCCGGCGTTACGCAAAAAGAACTTCTGCAATTCGCTTATACTCTGGAAAGCAAAAGCGAACACCCGCTCTCCCGGGCGGTACGCAAAAAGGCAGAGGAGCAGGGACTTGCGCCCGAAGAGATTTCGGAATTTCAGGCGCTTCCCGGCAACGGACTTTCCGCGCGTCTCGGCGAAGTTCCGCTGTTCGGCGGAAACCTTACCTTCGTAAGCACGAAAACGGAAATTCCCGAAGATATGAATCTACGGGCGAAAGAACTGTCCGAAGAAGGAAAAACACCGCTGTTCTTCGTCCGTAACAAAACGCTTATGGGGATTATCGCCGTAGCGGATGTGCTGAAAGACGACAGCATCGGCGCGGTTTCGGAACTGAAAGACATGGGCCATGTAATTCGGGAACTGAAAAAAGAAGGAAAAGTCATAATGGTAGGGGACGGCATCAATGACGCGCCCGCACTTACAAGCGCGCACATCGGTATCGCCATCGGCGCCGGCACCGATATCGCCATCGACGCAGCGGACGTCGTGCTGATGAAAAGCAGACTGCGCGACGTGCCCGCCGCCATCCGTCTGGGACGGGCAACTCTCCGAAACATTCGGGAAAATCTTTTTTGGGCGTTCATCTACAACGTGATCGGCATTCCACTTGCGGCAGGAGTTTTCATTTCTCTGCTCGGTTTTGAAATGAATCCCATGTTTGGAGCGGCAGCCATGAGTCTATCCTCCTTCTGCGTGGTAACCAACGCCCTGCGATTGAATCTCTGTAAAATATACCGTTCCAAAAACACCAACCGTAAAATCGGCAGACCAAACCGAAAAAAAATAGAAAAGCAAAAAAAGGAGAACGAAATCATGGAAAAAACGATGAAAATTGAGGGAATGATGTGCGGGCATTGCGAAGCGCGGGTCAAACAGGCGCTGGAATCGTCGAAAAACGTGGAAAATGCCGCGGTAGACCACAAAAGCGGTACAGCGAAAGTTACAGTGAAGCCGGGAATCACCGATGATGAACTGAAAAAAATCGTAGAGGATCAGGGATATAAGGTCATTGGAATAGACTAACCGCGCACCGGGCGGAAACTCTTTTGAAAGTTTCCGTCCGGTACTCTTTTGAAAATCTTTCCGTACAGTTTTCGCTTTTTTTGACAGGCACGGTCAGGAGTTTTTCCAGGATTTCCAGAGACATTTTACAATCGTTGTCTAGCTGTTGAGGGGAAACGCCGTTCCAATCTTTCGGATTTGCCTTTCCGTAAAAACCTGAAGAACCGAATTGACGACAAAAACAGATGGACATACGGAAGAATGAAAGGGCATTCAATCCCGAAAACAAAAAAATTTTCAATTGCTCTTGAATTCTACATAGGAGTGGTGTATAATGCTACCGTCAGCAATTTGCGGAATGCCGGACGGTGAACCGGCATAAAATATAATCGGAACAAGGAGTGTTTTGCTATGAGCAGTCAAACCATGTGGGCCCTTGTAAAGGATAAACCTGAAAAGGGTCTGACGATGAAAAGAGTGGAAATCCCTGAGGTTTCGGATAACGACGTGAAGATTAAAATTCACAAAACCGCGATCTGCGGCACCGACGTACATATCTACGACTGGAACGAATGGGCGCAGGAAACCATCAAATTAGGCACCACCGCCGGGCATGAATACGTGGGTGAAATCGTGGAAGTCGGCAAGAACGTCACTTCCGCCAAAGTCGGTGACATCGTTTCAGGCGAGGGACACATCGTTTGCGGCACCTGCCGCAACTGTCGCGCCGGAAAGGGCCATCTTTGCCGCGCCACCAAGGGTGTGGGCGTCAACCGCAACGGCGCCTTTGCCGAATATCTGGTGATTCCCGCCTCCAATGTCATTCACTGCTCGAAAAAGATTCCGGAGGAACTGTATTCCATTTTTGATCCTTTCGGCAACGCCACCCACACGGCGCTTTCCTTCGAAACCCTGGGAGAAGACGTGCTGGTCACAGGCGCCGGCCCCATTGGCATCATGGCCGCCGCCATTGCGAAGTTCGCAGGAGCGAGAAACGTGGTGATCACCGATCTGAACGACTACCGCCTGGATTTGGCGAAAACCTTTGGACTGACCGCCGTCAATACCGGAAAAGAAGATCTGAGTAAAGTTATGAAAGAACTGGGTATCCTTGAAGGTTTTGATGTGGGCATGGAGATGTCGGGGAACCGCTTCGCGCTGAACCAATTGATCAATTCCATGGCCAACGGCGGGAGAATCGCCCTTTTAGGCATTCAGGGACGCAATATGACCGAAGTGCCCATCAACACCATCATTTGGAATGGGCTGAAGATCAAAGGCATCTACGGCAGAGAGATGTATGAGACATGGTACAAGATGACCGCCATGGTGGAAGCGGGATTCCCGCTTGAAAAGATCGTCACCCACCGGTTCTCCATTAAGGACTACCAGAAGGGGTTTGACGCCATGATTTCCGGTCAGTCCGGCAAGGTAATTCTTGACTGGTCTGACATCAACGACCAATAAATTTGAAAGGATGTATTCCCATGAACAAGAATGAAGTATACGCATACTACCGTGAAACGTTGGAAGGCATCAAGGCCTCCGGCGTGCAGAAAAACGAGCGCATTATCGTTACCCCTCAGTCGGCGCACATCATTGCCGACGGCAAGGAACTTATCAACATGTGTGCAAACAACTACCTGGGACTTGCCGACAATCCTGAACTGGTGGAGGCGGCCAAAGACGCTTACGACAAATACGGCTATGGACTTGCCTCAGTACGCTTCATCTGTGGGACACAGGATATTCACAAGCAACTGGAGAAAAAAGTTGCGGAATTCTTTGAAACTGAGGACACCATTCTCTATTCCTCCTGCTTTGACGCCAACGGCGGACTCTTTGAGACGCTGCTCACTGCGGAGGACGCCATCATTTCGGATGAACTCAACCATGCCTCGATCATCGACGGCGTAAGACTTTGCAAGGCAAAAAGATACAGATACAAGAACAACGACATGGAGGCTCTTGAGGAGCAACTCAAGCAGGCGGATGCCGATGGTGCGCGCATCAAAATGATCGCCACTGACGGTGTGTTCTCCATGGACGGCATCATTTGCAACCTGAAGGGCGTTTGTGATCTGGCAGACAAATACAACGCTCTCGTCATGGTGGACGACTCCCATGCCTCCGGATTCGTGGGCAAAAGAGGAAGAGGAACCACAGATTATTGCGGTGTAATGGGAAGGGTTGACGTGATCACCGGAACCTTCGGAAAGGCCCTGGGCGGTGCCTCCGGCGGCTTCACCACCGGTAAAAAAGAAATTATTGATCTGCTTCGCCAGAGATCCCGTCCCTACCTCTTCTCCAACACGCTCACTCCGGCCATTGCCGCTGGAACACTTGCAACTCTTGAGATGCTTGAAAAGGATACTTCCAGAAGAGACTATCTCGAAAGTATCGTGGTAGGCTATAGAAAAGCGCTGGAAGATGCCGGCTTCGACATTATTCCCGGCACCCATCCCTGTGTCCCGATCATGCTTTATGACGAGCATAAGGCGGCCAGAATGGCAGAGAAGTTGTATAAACTGGGGATTTATGCCGTGTCCTTCACCTATCCCGTGGTTCCCAAGGGCAAAGCAAGAATTCGTACACAGGTTTCCGCTGCACACACGAAAGAGGATTTGGATTTTGCCGTCCAGTGCTTCATCAAGGCCAGGGCCGAGATGGAAGAAGAGGACGCCGCAGCGGGCAGCAAAGACTGAAAGCATCGAAAAGTGCAGACAAATACCGTGGGGGACTGTCGTAAAAATTTGCGGCAGTCCCCTAAAGCAATAAACAGAATCTTTGAGCATATATATTTAAGGTAATCGGAGGAGAACCGGAACCGGTTTGCGGCGGCGGATTTTTTCCCATACGGCAAAAAAGTCCTTGAAAATACAGAAAGTATTTCCTACGAACTTTTTTTCCTAAAATGACGGGCGTCGAACCAAAGTCGTTTTAGATGAACCGTTCCGGCACTTTTCTGATTTTCGTCGCCGCCTTGCGCCGCAAAACTGCCTTCTCGCACAGAAAATCACCTGAAAAATCTCCCCATGGAGTGCACAGCAGTTTCCGGCAAGCGAATTTTTGTCTAAGGCGGCGTGAATCGAGTATTTCATGCCCGCCATAAATACCCGATGTGAATGTTCAAGACGAACGCATAACTTACTCTCAGGCAAAGAGATTTATTTTTTGGAAGGAAATTTATAAAAAGGAGTTTCCGCATTGAAAAAAGAGAAAAAAAATTTGCGTTGGGTTCTTCCGTCCCTCTCCCTCCTCCTTATACCCTTGGCACTTCTTTTTGCCTGTGCCGACGAGCGGCTGAAAGTCGTCAGATACACTTTAAGGGATGAGCGTATTGAGGGAGAAATCCGGTTGGTGATGCTTTCTGATCTTCACCGTTCCATGTACGGCAGAGAGCAGTCGGAACTGATCGCAGCCGTGGAGGCGCAAAGCCCCGACGCGGTGCTTCTATGCGGCGACATTTTCGACGAGCACGGTGAATATGAAGCGGCGGCTTCCCTTTTAAAATTTTTGGGAAAAAAATATTCCTGTTTCTATGTTTCAGGCAACCATGAATACGGTGCGAAAACCACCGAAAAACAGATCCGTGAATTCGAAAAAATCCTTGAGGACTGCAATATCATCCGCCTTGCAAGTGAAAAAACAACCTTGACCGTGAGAGGATGTTCCATAGATCTTTTCGGCATCGAGGATGACAACCGCTATACGCGATTTCGGCCGGGTGATCCGTTCAGTGGAAAAAGTTTTTATAAAGATTTCAGAACTCTTAATGGAACCGTTTCCAGAGACCGCTACACAATTCTCCTCTGCCACCGTCCGGAAGTTGAACTTTTCAGAAAAAGTTCCTTTGATCTCGTTCTGTCCGGACATTGTCACGGCGGACAGTGGCGTTTTCCGCCCTTCAACAACGGAATTTACGCTCCGGGGCAAGGATGGTTTCCCAAATACGCGGGGGGAAAATATATCCTTGAAAACAACGTACTCATCGTAGGCAGGGGACTTTGCAACACCTACCTCACGCCCCGTGTCTGCAATCGGCCGGAGGTTGTAACGGTCATCCTGTCAAGTTGAATCGCCGCGTGGACCGACGGTTCATCACGTTCTGCTGTTCCAACACGGAAAGAACCTCCCGTACCGATGTACAACCAGTTTCGGTGTGCGCGCCGTTCCTGCATCCTTGCATTTCGACGTTTTATCGGTTCAGCAGTCTATGCGGTACGGTTCGAACAAAGAAAAAAACAATTCGGGGATCCTCTGCCTAAAAAAGCCCGGCATGAACCGGGCGACAGTTTCAGAAATGCAGAATGAATTGCATAACCTTTCGGATCACCGCGCCACAAGCGCAATGCCCAAAACCATCAAAAGAACAAAGACCAGAATCCAAACGCACGCCTCCGGCAGTTTGGGTTTTCTCTTTTTCAGAAAACTTTCGGCGATGCCCAGAGTGGAAAGCGCCACCGCCCAAAAAATCAGTCCCAATCCAGCGATTTCCCTGTACCCCATTGCCGAACCGTCGGAAAGTCCTCCCACAAGCATATACTGATAGGCGAGGGAAAGAAGGTTCATCACCAGAGAACACACATAGCAAAGAAGTTTGGAGTGGGTCCTATCACAAATTCGCGCAAGAGCCACACCGTAAAAAAAACAAACAGCAACTCGGTTCAGAAGCGGAAAGGAAAGCGCGTAAAACAAGCCCATGGCAGGAAGCGACCACTTCCCCAAAAGGGAAAAAACCCGAGGTTGAAGCAGGTGTCTGTGGAAAAGTTCCGAAAGAATTGGGCAAAGCAGCAGTAGAACAAACACAGTCATCACCGGCCCGCTCATATACGACAGGGGGATAAGGGAACGATAGGAAGCGTTTGCGAGCAGTTTATCCGAAAGCAGCCTGAAAGGCGCCGACAGAAGAATTGACGAGGCGGTCAGCGCTCCCGCATAAAGACAGGATCCAAGGGTGGGCGCGGTAAAAAGGGGAAGCGGTTCATCGGACTTTGACGCAGTTTTTTCCGAAGATCTAGTGACTGAACGCTCTCTTTTTTTTATATCATACACCTTTTGGGCAGCGGGCTTGGAACATTCTTCAATTTGCTTTTTTTTCGCCCTGTCCGTAAACATACAAAGCGCCGTCGCCGTTTGTAAAAGCGGTACGCAGCACAGGCACCATCCGCCGCTTCCATCCAGCGCATAGAGAGCAAACAGCCCCGCCAACGCTTCAAGAAGGCAACACAAAAGCGTCAGGTAAAGCGATCTGATGCTTTTTTTGTCCCGATTCATCTGAAATTTCACGCCTTTCATCAAAAAAGTTGATCCGTCCTTCGCTTTTGCTCGTATTTTTATGCGCGGATATTTTATGCATGCTGTGCCTAAACCAGTTCGATGTTTTTGTTTTTCCGTACAGTTAATGAAACGAAAAATTCCGTTCTGATGCTGCAAAACCTCCGCAGCCATCACCCTAAGAGTCGGATACCCGGAAAAGCCGGCAAACGGCAAACTCTGTGATCATGGCATCAAACTTCCAAAATCCGATGCCAAAATCGAATGCCAAGAAATCAATACGCCGACGATTTGAACCCGTCGGAACGACCGGGATACCCGATTGGCAGGATGGCCAAGGCGGCCGTCTGTCAAGACAACAGGGACCGTCGCGCCTGCGACGATCCCTGAATATTTTAAAATCAACCAAGTTTCGCGCTGTTCACACGGATGCCAGGACCCATGGTAGAAGCGACAACGCAACTCTTGATATACTGACCCTTCGCAGCAGCGGGTTTTGCTTTGATGATCGCGCTCATCAGCGTGCTGAAGTTCTCATTCAGTTTCTCCGCGCCAAAGGACGCCTTGCCGATAGGGCAATGAATGATGTTGAACTTCTCCAGACGGTATTCAATCTTACCGGCCTTCGCCTCGTGCACACCCCTTGCGATGTCATTGGTCACCGTGCCCGCTTTGGGGTTCGGCATCAAACCTTTGGGTCCGAGGATCTTACCCAAACGTCCCAACTGTCCCATCATATCGGGAGACGTGATGATGACGTCGAAATCGAACCAGTTCTCCTTCTGAATCTTTTCAATATACTCTGTGGAACCGGCGTAATCCGCGCCCGCCTGCTTCGCTTCCTCAACACGATTGTCTTTACAGATAGCCAGCACTCTGACGGTCTTACCGGTACCGTTGGGCAGTACCACGGCGCCGCGCACCTGTTGATCGGCGTGACGAGAGTCAACGCCCAAACGGACGTGCAACTCAATGGTCTCATCGAATTTCGCTGTCGCTGTGCGGCAAACCAGTTCCAAAGCCTCGGAAGGATCGTAAAGTTTCGTTTTTTCGACGGTTTTGACGCTATCCTGATATCTCTTTCCTTTAAAAGCCATTTCTCTGATCCTCCCTTCCCTTATTCCTCAACCAGTACGCCCATGGAACGGGCGGTTCCGGCAATCATACTCATAGCAGTCTCCAATGACGCTGCGTTCAGATCCGGCATCTTGATCTTCGCGATCTCTTCTACCTGTGCCTTGGTCAGCGTGCCAACCTTGGTCTTGTTCGGCTTTGCCGAAGCGCTCTCCAGTCCCAGAGCCTTTTTAATCAGCACAGGGGCGGGAGGAGTCTTGGTGATAAAAGTGAAGGAACGATCCGCATACACCGTGATTACTACGGGGATGATCAATCCGGCCTGACTTTTGGTTCTCTCATTGAAATCCTTGGTGAAGTTGGGAATGGAAACACCGTACTGACCCAGAGCCGGTCCGACAGGGGGGCCGGGAAGTGCTTTGCCCGCGGGCAGTTGAAGTTTTACATAGCCCATGATTTTCTTTGCCATAAAAATATACCTCCAAATGTGGTTCCTATGAGGGATTCAAAAAATTTTCCCTCTCCCACCGGTGCGTTGCCGCACTCTAAAGCATGTCTTTAACCTTAAATCTGAACTCAAACAGTCCCGACCCAGCAAACGTGCGCCCTGAGCCTGCGTTGCCTTACACGCATGGCACACCGCGCGCCATACGACCCAACGAACGCGAACTCCAATGTCCCAATCCTCTTAGATCTTAGATCTCCAATTTTTCTACGGAATCGGCATCCAACTCTACCGGCGTTTCCCTGCCGAACATAGACGCCAACACCATGATCTTTTTTTTGTCTTCGGAAATCTCCTTAACTACGCCCACAAAACCCGTAAGCGCACCGGAAACCATGCGCACACTGTCGCCGACGGAATAATTCAACTCCACCGTCCTGCTTTCAATGCCCATGTTTTCTACTTCTCCGTCTTCCAGAGGAACGGGTTTGCTCCCGGGCCCCACAAAACCCGTCACACCGCTGATGTTTCGCACGATGTGCCAAGTCTCGTCCGTCATGCACATTTTGACGAAAACATAACTGGGATATAACTTGACCTCGATCTCCTTCTCCTTGCCGCCAATATTCTCCACAACTGTTTCAACAGGGATGCGAACGTCAAAAATCATATGCCCCATATTGCGGTTTTCTACAATTTTTTCTAAATTCGCCTTCACTTTGTTCTCATATCCGGTATAGGTGTGCGCCACATACCAGCGAGGGCCTAAATTTTCAAAACTGTTTTCAGCCATGTTCCATCTCCGTCAGCGATTCTTAACCCCAAAACAGGTTCTCAATAAGCAGCGGAACCTTCCCCAGGTATTTTAAGAGCACGTCGCGGAACAGCCAGTCTAATCCGAACACCGCCGCCGTGAACACCACGATCGCCACCGTAACCATCACCGTGTTTTTCAGAGTAGACGAAGGCGTCGCCCAAACGATTTTCTTCAATTCAAGGCTGCATTCCTTAAAAAATTTTCCGATCCTCTTAAAAAATTTTGCAAAAGCGTTCGGCTTCTTCTGTTTCGGCTTCGTTTCCTTCTGGGCGGTCTTATTCCCATCGGAGGTCGCGGTCACCGACTCGGTATCAGCGTTCTTTTTTAACTTTTCTGTCTTGCCTGCCATCGCTGCCTCCTCACTTGCTCTCTTTGTGGAGCGTATGTTTGCGACAGAACCGGCAATACTTGTTCATCTCAAGTCTGTCCGGGTCATTTTTCTTGTTTTTCTTCGTATCATAATTCCTTTGCTTGCATTCACTGCAAACCAGAGTGATTTTTACTCGCATTTCGGCACCTCCTGTAAATTTGGAAGAAATCTTCCAGAGTTTTCTACCTCCCTCTGCGGCTTTTCATGTTTAAAATAGGAACACAAAAAAAGACCTCACCGCAGAGGTAGGGTTATTTTACCACGCATTTCCCCATTTGTCAATAGTTTTTTCTTCTTTTTTGAAGTTTTTCGGCTTTTTTGGAACGATTCCGTTTTTTTGCGCGTCTTTCGCCCGACCGTGCTTTCCTGCGCGGCACGGGTTTATAAACAGTTCTCTTTCCTTCCCGCCGTGTCTTTCTGAATAGTTCTCTTCTCTCTTGGCCCCGCTTTCGCCCGATTGCCTACGTTATAACGGTCCGGCATTGCTTTTCGGGTTTATATCGGTGGACTTGTCCAACCTTTTCAAAAAAGATTTTGCTTTTAAGAGACCGAATAAAAAAGTATCTATGCAGGGATACGGTATGGAAGAATACGGTGCGGTACCGATGAAAGGACGTACCGTATCTTTAAAGGATATCCGTCAATTTTCTAACCGGGAACACTTTACAAGGTATTTCTCCTGCCGGATTCTCTGCGTCATGGCGGTTGCTCAGTCTGTTGCGGCAGAAACAGAATATCGGCTTTACATTGGGGATAACTTTATCCTGATCCAAGCGGTTTTCTCCCTTTAAAACGTTGTGCACTCATGATTGGGCATGTATAGTGCTTCAAAATCAAATCAGATCGGTATTTTCAGTGGATTTTTTATGAGAACACCCATTATGATTTTTTATCGTTTTCCTCATATTTATTTATACATAAAACGGTGACAGGCATTGCTTCCCAGCACCGTTTTACTTTGAACAGGTTCTGATGTTTGCTTTTTTATACTTTCAAATTGCAATCTTCACGCGCCCCTGTTTCGGATCCCGTTGATCACAGAAATTCTGTAATTGCCCTCGGAAGATTCCTCCAAAAGAAACCACGCCTCTCCCCCGTCCCGGCTGTCGTTGAAGTTCAACACCGTTCCGTCGTTACGCACGATCTCATAACTCACCCGCCATCGGTCGGTCAGTCTGTCCTCATACTCGTATTTTCCCCAATATTCCACCTTGATGCCGTAGATTTTCTGCGGAGGGAAAGAGATGGGCAATTCATTTTCATATTCCTCGGAAAAGAGGTCGTAAAACGCTCTCAGTTCCCTCTCCGAAATACAGCCGCTCAGCAGGGCGCAAAAATATCTCCCCAGCACTCCCGCGCCGTAGCCGTAGTTCTCCAATTCTCCGAAAGCCTGTCTTGCCGTTTCAAGATCCGAGAAGGGATAGGTATATTCAGCAATTCCGTCCGCCCTGATTCTGACCGCCATGTCGCTTCCCACGTGCGACATATACTCCTCGTTTTCGAAAATATCCGCTCCGTACTCCGGGGGAAAATATACCACATCGGTTCTGTCCTTTTCAGCGATTTTTTCAAACAGTCTGTTATAATCGACACTTGAAAGTGCCGTTGTCACCACCAGAAGCACCAGAATCACCGTGCCGAAAATCACCGCCCGTTTTTTCTTTCTCTTTCGAATTTCGGGTGTGTTCGAGAGATCTTTTTCTGAAAACTCCGGCTGAGGGGGTTGGTTCTCTATGCACGCTTTCGCCGGCAAATCTCTGTCGTTTGCGCTTTTCTTTCCATCTTTCAAGACGTATGTTCCTCCCGTTTGACTGAAAAACGGTCACGCACTTGAAACCGAGAAAGACTTTTAAGCAGTTCTTACGGACTTGGCACGCTCCCGCATACATTATACACCTTTTTTTACACTTTGCAAGTATTTTTTCGGCAAATACGGAATTTGCTTGACAAACTTATGTCCAAAGTGATATAATGACGTGAAATATAGTTCGTCCTGAAACGCAAGACGTTCGGACAGAATGTGGCAGGATACTTGAAACACCGAACCGTGCGGTTTCATGAATTCCAAACCGAAAGACCATGTACCATTGGTTTTGAAGGAGAGTGTTGCGATGAAACGATTCAAATATACGAGAAATCCGCTCATTGACGCCGAACCCATGGTGGATTTCAGATCTTCACTGAAAAAAACTGTAGAACGGGTACAGAGGGACAAGAATGTCTATGTGTATACCCGCCACCGGCAGGATTATGCCCTCACCTACGCCGATTTTTATGACAACATACGGGCGTTCGGCACTGCGCTCCGGCTGCGAGGATTGTCGGGAAAACACGTGGTGGTTATCGGCGACAGCGACCCCTGCTACATGACGGCTTACTATGCGACGGTTATCACCGGCGGTGTGATTGTGCCGTTAGACAAAGATATTTCCGATGAAGAACTTGAAAATTTTCTGACGCTTTCCGAGGCTGTGGCAGTGGTCTATACCGAGGCACAGAATTCCCGTATGCGCACGCTTTCCGAAAAGTACGAAAAACTGCTCTTCCTCTCGGCACATCCCGGCAAAGAGGAGGAAGAAACGCAAAGGATTACTCCGCTTGAGGAATTTATTGCCGAGGGCAAAAGAGCAGTGGAAGAAGGCGACGACTTTTTTGAAACCTGCCCGCAGGATCTTGACAAATGCTGCGCCATCATTTTTACCTCTGGAACCACCGGATCAAGCAAGGGCGTCATGCTCTCCCAGAGAAACCTCGTTTCTTCCGCCATGGATTCCGCCGATGTTATCGATCAATTGGGCGATTTCACCACCCTTCTCTCGGTTCTCCCCATGCACCACACCTATGAAGTGACCACGGGACATCTCACCGCTCATTTTTACGGCGCTACCGTCGCCATCAACGAAAGCATCAAGTATGTCTCCAAAAATATCAAGAAATACAAGCCGACCTACATGATCATGGTGCCGCTGTTTGTGGAAACCATGCACAAAAAGATGTGGGAGGAGATCCGCAAGAGGGGCATGGAAAAGAAAGTTCGCGCGGCCATGAAACTCAGCGACGCACTTCTGGCGGTGGGCGTTGACAAACGCAAAGAGTTCTTCGGAGAACTTCTCGAAAATTACGGCGGAAGGCTGGACGCCATTGTCTGTGGAGGAGCCAAACTGAACCCCCAGTGCATCAGAGATTTCCGCAGCATCGGGATTGAAATTCAGGAGGGATACGGCATCACCGAGTGTTCTCCGTTACTCGCCGCCAACCCCATCAACAAAAATAAAGTGGGATCGGTAGGGCCCGCAGTCCGCGGCGTTCAGGTGCGCATCGAAAAGGAACATCCCAAAGACAAGACGGGAGAAATTCTCGCCAAGGGCGCCAATGTGATGCTAGGATATTTTAAGAATGAAGAAGCCACCAAGGAAGCATTTACCGAGGACGGATACTTCCGCACAGGGGATATCGGATATCTGGATAAAGACGGATACATCTATATCACCGGAAGGAAGAAGAATGTCATCATCCTCAGCAACGGCAAGAATATTTTCCCAGAGGAATTGGAAGAACACCTTGCGAAGTGTCCGCTCTTTCTTGAAAGCGTCGTCGTGGGCAGAGAGCAACCCGACGCAGAACCGCTGATCACCGCGGTCGTCTACCCCGACTATGAAAAATTGACGGGACTGAGCGACGAAGAGATTGAAAAAAAGATCAGGGAAGAACTGAATGCCATCAACCGCACGTTGCCTCAATACAAACAAATGCGCGGACTGGAAATTCGAAAGACCGAATTCGAGAAAACCACCAGCCGCAAAATCAAACGGTACAAAGTTTGAAAAACGATCGCGTACCGTAAGATTCAGAAGCGCAGGAATGCAGAAACGCGGAAGCGCGTGGACGCATAGAACCGCATGAACGCGCAAAACTGTCCGACAGGCATAAAACGCCGACACGCATGCATATACACCAAGTAGAAATAAAAGCGCAAAAAGGAGAGATCGACGCATGAGTATGTACGAAAGAGTCAAGAATGTTCTTGTAGCCAATCTTCAAATTGATGAAAAGGAGATAAAGCCCGAATCTGAATTGGTCAACGATCTGGGAATCAATTCTCTGGAACTGGCGGATCTGGTGCTGACATGTGAGGAAGAATTCAATCTGGAAATCGACGACAGCGCATATCGCAGTTTTGTAACCGTAGGAGATGTCGTGACCTACCTTGAGGGCATTGTGAAAGAATGATGAAATTTTTCGGTTCGATATATTTTATCGTTTTTCTTTGCTTGGCGGCAGGGATCCTTACCTTCCTGCTTCTGCGTGAAATCATCGCCATTCTTTCAATCAACGCGCTGAGAAAAAGAAAAGAACGGGGCGCCGAACACATTTGCGATCTGCTCTGCGAGCGTTTCCCCAATGCTACCGTGTACCGCAACGTCTATCTTCTCAAGGAATCGGCGGCCGAACAGGGACTGAAATGCGCCTGCGATGTGGTATATATCAGCCGCGGCGGAGTGTTGCTTCTAACGGTTTTCCCCGATATCGGCGTATACGACAATCCAAAGATCGGCGCATGGCGTTATCGCTATATCAACACGCAAAAGGAAACCATTACCCTGCAAAAGGCCAATCCCTTTGACCGAATGTCGTTCTTTTCCTCGGTAGTGGAGAAACTTCTGGTTTCAGAAAATCTTCTAAATCCCTCGGTCACAAGGGCGGTGGTGTTTTCGGCAGATCTGGTGGACTATACCACTGACTACCCCGAATGCCTCACTGTCGCCACCCTTTTTGATTATGTAAATGCCTTCAACAGGCGACGGCACTTCAACCGGAGCGAGTATCACAAAGCATGCGAAGTGATCTCCGCCTGTTCGGAATATCTTGAGAGCCATCTTCCGGAGGACGTAAAGAATTCCAAGGATGGCATAAGCCCCTCTGTGCCCAAAGCGGTAAGAAAACCGCCGGAAAAGAACCATCCGGGTTCAACTGCCCCGTAAAATAAACCTGTAAAATAAATCCGTAAAATAAAATTATAACATTATAACGGTCGCCGGACAGAGAGTTCTGTCCGGCGATCGTTTGTGTCGTTTCCATCTCCAAAAATGGGAATAGAGACTTCAGAATCGGGGGGAACGGGTTCAAACGCCACAGTGAAAAAGTCTTTGACACGCGCAAGAAACTCCCGGAAATCCCTTGCAGACTGCCCCACATAGGTGTATCGGTCGGAGGCAACCCCATAGGCCTCCAAACCGAGTTTTTCGGCAATATACAGCGCCCTGTAAAGATGATACTCCTGAGTCACCACAAGAATTTTTTTTGCCTTAAAAACATTCTTTGCCCGGTAGACGCTCTCATAGGTGGAAAAGCCCGCGTGATCCATGAAAACGTCGGAAGAGGGAACACCTGCGTCAACGGCGTAGTCCTTCATGGCGCCCACCTCGTTGTATTCCTCCCGTC
Source organism: uncultured Clostridia bacterium (assembly GCA_947625265.1). Taxonomy (GTDB): domain Bacteria; phylum Bacillota; class Clostridia; order Oscillospirales; family CAG-272; genus UBA11512. The sequence continues at coordinate 28,332 of CANQNM010000002.1, read as the reverse complement.
CGTGATCCCCGCTCATCAGAAGTTTGGACGACGCACCCAGGTTGTACAGCGTAACGCCTGTGTTCAATCTGTCCCGCAGCATGTCACTGGGCGTACCGTCGTCCCGTACCAGACATCCCAAAACCAGAATGCAGTCGATATTCTTCATTTTTACTGCATCCTCTACAGAAATCGTCCTGCTTTTGCCCAGATTTTTTACGCTTTCGTTGATTCTAAACGCCGCTCCCACGCAAGCAAGCACCAGACAGAAAAACACAGAAAAAAAGACACACCAAAAGATCCTTCTGTTCTTGGTTTTGGCGGTATGCATGACCGTTTTCTCCTTCCAATGTGCGTTATGCCCCAGAAATTTTTTTCGAATTGGGCATTTCATAGATTTTCATTTTTCAGCGCGTCTATAGGATTGTCCTTTTTGATTTTGGAAACGGCAAAGAGCATGGAGCCAAACACCACAAGAAACACTCCCACCGCCGCCGCTCCCATGGCGCCAACAGGAAGTCGGAATCCGGTATCGAACCCGTTCCCAACCGCCCGGTGAATGAGATATGACACAAAAGCCGAGACAGGCAATCCCCAAAGCAAAGCCCTTGACCCGTACAGTATACATTCAAAACGCATCATCCCATACAGTTCTTTTCTGCCCATTCCCACCGACTTCAGCATGGCAAGTTCCCTGCGGCGCAGATTGATGTTGGTGGTAACGGTGTTGAAAACATTTGCCACGGCGACAAGCGAGATGAGCACCACAAATCCGTAAGTAAACACTCGGATCAGGGTCACCGTGTTCCGGTCCTGCTCCACTGTCGCGGCATAGTCTATGATATATTGCCCGCCGTAACCGTTTTGAAGCAGGATGTCTCTGACGGCGTCATAACTTTCGTTATGATTCCTCGACGTGAGAAAATACCTGTAAGAAGAATCCTCAAACCGCTCTTCGGGGAATACCGCCGTTTTCACACTTTGGGGGTAAATCAGCGTCAACCCAGTATACCCGTCATAAAAGAAGGGTTTGTCGTATACCGTTTTTCCCGATTTCAGCAGATACCTTTCGGTGGCCTCCTCATACGGAAGATCCAGATACCGTTCAGGCACTCCCTCCCCGCCTTCTCCATATTGCGCGTAGCGGCATATACGGTTGCCCTCCCCGTCTTCAAATTCGCCAAAATAGGTGTATCCACGCACAATCTTGTGAAAAAGCGCACAGAATTCAAAATCATCTGAGGACAGAAAATTCAACTGCTCATATCGTTCGGTGTTTTCGTTAAAATAGCGCGTCCGGTCAATAGCAACAGCCAAAGGCTTGTTCCGGTCGGTGAAAAGAGACGAATCCAGATGATTTTGATCAAGAAGTTTTTGGAACTCCCCATTATCAATGAAACATACCATTATCGGTAAAGAAACCGCATAGCCCTCCGTCGTTCGGTCATTTTGAACCTCTTCCCCCCGTGGGGACCCCTCTTCGCTCTCCAGTTTCACGAGGTAGTCCTTGTCCAGATATCTGGAATCGGTTTGGCCGGAAACGTAAATTCTCTGTTCAAAGGCAACGCCTGTAACGCTCTGCTCCCTTTTTAAAAGTTCCAGAAGTTCCTCGGGAGAGGAATCTGAAAAAAATTCCCCGGCCCTTTCAAAAAATAAATCGTAGGCGCCCACCGACGATCCTCCGTCCATGGCTTCCGAAAGATAATCGGAAAAAGACGACGTTGAAACAAAGAGCACGACGCTCATGAACAGACTAAGCACTGTGGCCCTATATTTTTTTCGGCTGCGCTTATAGTATTTGCGGGCAAGCGCGCCGGGAAATCCGAAAAACCCACAGGACCATCCGTAATATTTTGCGTTTCTACGGGAGTTTCTCCCGACCCTGATATCCCGGTTTTCACGGATTGCCTCCACGGCCGAAAATTGCGTAGCCCGTTTGGAAGGAATTCTCGCTGAAATCAGCACGGTGATCAACGCCACAAAAGCGGCCGCCGCAATGGAGAGTGGTGACACAGACAGTTTCATTTCCACGGAAAACAACCCCATATCTACAAATTTGCGGCCCACAAACAGCAGTGTGATTCCAATTCCCCCGATTCCGCACAAAATTCCCGTCGGAATTCCTACCGCACTCACGACAAGCGCTTCAAAGAGCACCATGTCTTTGAGTTGTCTTTTGGTCGCGCCAACCGAGGAGAGCAGTCCAAACAGTTTTGTGCGTTCCGACACAGAAATGGAAAACGCATTGTAGATCAGAGAAACGGAGCCGAACATGATCAGTCCGATCACGATGCCCGCAAGACTGTACAGCGTTTTCTCAAAAGTGCTGTATTGGAAAACGCCGGAATAACGCAGCAGTTCGGTGTTAGAATACCCGTTCAGATTTTTTTCTTCCATAAATTCGCGGATTTCTTTTGGATTTTTCATCCTGAAATACACATCGTACGTGCCGTTTTCGGGCGGAACTTCATCTGCAACGGTAAAGGCGGTATAGCCGGGTGCGAAATATCCTTCAATGCTGTATCCCAGACGCTTGTAAAAACCCACAACCGTATATGTGCGAGTTTCCTGAATCTTCAGTGTTTCTCCTTCTTGTTCCCCACCGATATCCTGGGCGCCGTCCGTATTCTCCGTTTTCTTATGAAAACTGGTTCTCTGATTCAGTCGGACGCCGTCAAGCATTCGTTCTCCCAGTGTCAGTGTGAGCGTATCGCCCACACTGTAACTGACGGCGCCGTCGGTGTAAAGGTGTTCGGGAAGCACAATTTCATCCGGCGATATGGGGTACCTTCCTGAAAGAATATGGATAGGAAGCAAATTTTCCGCTCCCTCTCCGGAACCTAAAAGGTATATATAGGGTTTTCGATCGTTTTCAACGCCCTGTATCGGCGCATAACCCAACTGCTGAAACCATATGGCACTTTCAATTTTGCGAGAATCGGATATCTGCCCGTATGTCCCAAAAGAGGTATCGGTCACCTGTCCGTGCCAGTCGCCCTCGTTGTAAACGGCTCCCCGCACAAGGCAGTCGCGCGCGCTGGAAACAAGGGTAGTCACCGCGCAAATCATCGACGCCGAAAGTATCACTCCGATCACCGTGACCGCCGTGCGAGTTCTGTTTTTTTTCAGCGATTCTAGTGTCACCTTGCAGAAAATATTCACTTGCGCATCACCTCGTCCCGGATAATCCTGCCGTCTTCGATGGCAAGAATTCTGTCAGCCTGGAGGGCAATGTTTTCGTCATGGGTGATGACGATCAGCGTCTGTCGGTATTTCCTGTTGGAAAGTTCCAGAAGATCCACAATCTCTTTGCTGTTTTTGCTGTCCAGGTTCCCGGTGGGTTCATCTGCTAGAACAATCGCGGGCGCGTTCATCAGTGCTCTGCCGATGGATACCCGCTGCTGCTGTCCGCCTGAGAGTTGGTTGGGCAGATGGTGTTCCCTGCCAGTGAGTTTCAGCGTCTCCAAAAGTTCACGCAAACGCTCCTCATTGACTTTGCGCCCGTCCATAAGCACCGGCAGGGTGATGTTCTCCACCACATCAAGCACCGGAATCAAATTGTAGAACTGATAAATCAGTCCCACCTGCCGCCGCCGAAAAATCGCCAACTGTTCGTCGCCGCGCGCGTACACGTCGCTGCCGTCCACAAACACTTTCCCTCCGGTAGGCCTGTCCACGCCGCCCAGAATGTGAAGCAGCGTGGATTTTCCGGATCCCGAAGGACCGATAATGGCAACAAATTCCCCTTTTTGAACGCTGAAGGACACGTGATCCAACGCCTTCACCTGATTTTCCCCTCTACCGTAAACTTTGCAGAGATTTTCAACCTTTAGTATTTCCATAAATAACCGTACAATACCTTTGTGTGAAAAGGTTCCCTTTCTCCTTTCATAAAATGTGCATTTTCGAACACGCAACGACCTGCAAACGCAAAATTTCCATTTGGAAAACGCCGTTTCTTTAGGCGTTTGATACCTTTCTGTCAGCATATACAGATATACAGACAAGAAACCAAGGACATACCAACCTCTCCATCCGATTGTTTTTTTGTCCGGCCGGCCTCTCTGTCCGACTGACATTCCTGTTCGGCTTACCTCCTGTCCGGCTTACCTTCCTGTTTGGTAAACTTTCCTGTTCAGTGAACCTTTTTTGTTCTGCGTCCACATTCTACGACGTCAGAATGACATCGCGGTGACTTTACGATAACAAAAATGTCACCAAAAACAGGGGGGCGCTGTCCGCGCTCCCCCCGCTCCCTGAAACCAACGAAAATATTCCTGAGATTTTCCCATAGTTACCGCTCCCTTATATTTGCGGCAGCGTCCCGGTTGACAGCGTACGCTCCGTGACGCCGCGCCGTCCGGATACACGGCGGAACTCCTTGAAACAAAAAGAGAGCATTTTTCCCTTACACCGCGCCCTTGTAAAACCGAAGGGTAAAAAGCGCACCCCCAGTTTTAGAATTCTCCGCCTTGATCGTGCCGTTTTGGCCGACAACGATCATGCGCGTCAGGGCAAGACCGATTCCAAAACTCTTTTCGTCCGAATTCTTTCCCTTATAAAAACGTTCGAAAATGTGCGGCAAATCGGTTTTGTCAATACCCTTCCCGCTATCGGAAACGACAATCTCACTATACAGGGCATTTTCACAGGCGTCGATCCTGATGTCTCCTCCTCTGGGCGTGTGCTCCATGCAGTTTTTTACAATATTGGTGAGCGCTTCGCAGGTCCACGCGCCGTCGCAAATCAGTTCTCCCTCGGCGTGAACGGCAAGCGTCTGTTCCCGCAGTTCCATGGGCACAAGCAGGGGCGCGGTCGCTCCGGAAATCAATTTTTCAAGCGATATCTCTTCCCTTTTGAATTTCACGGTTCCTGCGTCCAGTTTGGAAATTTTCAAAAGAGTGGTGATCAGCCAGTCTATACGGGACAGAAGTTCGTACAGTTCGCAAATGAGTACCCTTCGCCGTTCTTTTGGTATATCCGGCTCAGACAAAAACTGCAAAATCAGGTTGATGGACGTGAGCGGCGTGCGGATTTGATGGGAAATGTCGGCGATGGAATTTGCAAGATACACCTTGTCCTCCTGAAGACGCTGCTGCTGCTCCCGCAATCGAACAGTCATTTTGGAAATTTCGCTTTGCAAAATGCCCAACTCCCCTTCAGCGCAGTCCTCAAGCAAAATTCCGCTGTTTCCGTGCAAAATCCGGTCGATGCCGGAGGCAAGATCGGCAATGCGTTTATAGCGCCGACATGTAGAGGCGAGGTATACCGAAAGGAAAAGAGCGCAAAGAACGAAGGTAAAGAGCCCGAACAGAGGATTCCACAGTCCGGCCGCCGCCGTGGCAACAGCCAACAGAAGAGCAAGAGGCAAAAGCGTTCTGCGCAATTCCGGATTTCTTAGATATTTCACGGCGCGTCCACCTTATACCCCAATCCCCTGACAGTCTTGATAATGGACGGATTCTGCGGGTCGTTCTCAATTTTTTCACGGAGTCTCTTGATATACACCGTCAACGTGTTATCGTTGACAAACTCTCCCGCGATGTCCCAGATCGTTTCAAGAAGTCTGGTTCTTGAAAGCACAGTTCCCCGATTGTTTAAAAAAACCAAGAGCAGTCTGTATTCCAACGCCGACAAATATAAATCCATGCCGTTTTTGCTGGCCGTACCTCTGACGGTATCCACAGTAACCTCGCCCAGCCGCACCGTTGTTTCCGCGTTTCCCGTCAGCCGCAGGATGTTTTTGATCCTCATGGCCAGTTCTCTGGGCCTGAATGGCTTGGCAATATAGTCATCTGCACCCAACTCAAATCCGGTGACCGTGCTGTATTCATCCCCCGAAGCAGTCAAAAATATCACCGGAATGCCGTAGTTGGTCTTGATGGCCTTACAAACGGCAAAACCGTTTCCCTCAGCAAGAGACACATCCAAAAGAACCAAAGAAAACGGTTGATCCTCCATCAGGTGCAGTGCCTCGGTCTGCCCCTGGGCGCTTTGAACGTCATACCCTTCGCCTGTAAGAAACTCGGTCAGTTTTGAAACAATACTTCTGTCGTCTTCAACCAGCAGAATTTTTATCATAGCTTTTATGACCATTCCTTTCTGAATTGCCGCTGCGCCGCACAGTTTCCGGCGGTTCTGAAATTCATGCTGTTCCTGCATGAACGGTACCGGAATCTTCCAAAGAAACGCGTTTTTTCAGACTTTTCCCTGTTTTTCAACCGGACTTTCCTGCGGGCATGCTTCTTGCCCGGGAATACTTCTCGCCGGAAACACTTCTCGCTGGGAATGCTTCTCGCTGGGAATGCTTCTCGCTGGGAATGCTTCTCGCTGGGAATGCTTCTCGCTGGGACGTCCCTGCGAAAATGTTCCATCGCGTGAACTTTCCCGAAAACATCACACTGCACGAACTTTCCCAAAGGCACCCCGCCGCAATTTTGGCCCGTATCCCCCACATGTGGGGCAATTCACAAACGTCAACAACGTCAACGGGCACCCTTCCCGAGAGCGTTCGGCCGTCGGTTTCACCGTTTTCTTTTTATTTTGATTGTTTTCTTTCTGTCATAAAGTGAAGAACCGTACACACACGTCACATATTTCTTTGTCTGCGCCTTTTTTTCTTTGTTTTCGTTCATTTTTTCTTCAAGAACAGCGGGAAGCACCTCGGTATACACTTTTCTTCCCTCTCCCAGAAGTTTTTTGAGTGTTTCCTTCACCACTGCGCGATTCTCTGGATTCAACAGTCTGTATGCCTTCAGAAGTTCCCGCTTTTCACCAATCAGTTCTGTAAGTGTTTTTGCGTCGGAGGAAGTAAGAATCCGGTACAGAGCATCAAAAAAGTCATTTTTCTGTTCAATGCTCATTTCCGAAAGCCAATTCTTCACCGTCTTTTCCACAAGCAGCGCCTCGTCCGCAATGCAGTCTGCAAGTTCGAAACGGTTTCTTGTCACGATCCACGAAAAACTGTCGTGTTGAAAGATGTTTTTTCCGCTGCTCTTCACCACAATCTGAGGCAAATCGTGACAGAGCAGCAATCCCACAAAGGATTCCTCCGGCACAATATTGCGCACTCTGCCTTTGATGCGCAAGTATCCCTTGTCCCTCAAAAACTCTTCACTGAACCCCGGTCCATCGTTGTCGTATACCACAGTGATCCGGTCCTGAAACTCCTCTTTGCATTTCGCCGCCGCGAAGAGCGCGAGATTTCCTCCCTTGCTGTGTCCGCCGATGCGCGCTTTCCGGTTGGGGTACGCGGCCATGACGGCATTTACATACTCAGCGGCCTCCTTCTGCGACGGAACCTCCGGAAAAACCGCCATATTCATGTCCTCTTTCCAACTGACCAGCGTGTCGTCGGTTCCGCTGAAGGAAATGTACATGGTTTCATCCTCAAAAAGCATTGTCAGAGCCGCCCACTGGAGTTGATTGCTGCTGTTCTGAGCGTCCTCGTTGATTTCGTTTCTATACGCCGTAAGGCGCGTTTCTCCGAACCGAGGCGCGACAGCCATCTTTCGTGCCATTTCAAAAATTGCCGAAGGAATGATTACCCCCAAAGACAGTTCCTTTCCCCTATGAATATCAAAAAACGCAGCGATTGCTTCGGCCATGTCCACCTCCTCGCCGGGTTTTTCGGAAACCAGTCCCTTATACCCGATGAAAGAAAGCTGCGCGCAAAGCTGATTGTCCACATCGTTGAAGGGGTCCTTTTCAAATTTCAGATCCCCCCTCCAGTCCAAATATTCAAGCATCGTGCCCATTGTTCCCTGTCTCCCTTCCGACAACCGGGGCAACTGCCGCAAAATACTGCTCCCTGCGCAGTTGTCCGCAAACGCTGCGCGCCTTTTTTAAATCCGTAAAAAGTCCGAAAACCGACGCACCGCTCCCGCTCAGCATGGCGGCGTCGGCACCGAGTTGTAAAAAGCGCTCCTTCAATCTGCGCGCCTCCTCATTCTGCGGAAGGATCACCGTCTCAAAAGCATTGTAAAGTTCCGTGCAAACACCGAGCGAATCTCTCTTTTCGAGGGCATCCAACATCCTGCATGCATTTTTTTCACCCGTGTATCCCATGTCGTCAAGAGCCTTGTAGGCGGCCGGTGTGGAAGAGCCTTTGCTCCCGATTGCCACCACAGGAATAACACCCCGAAGCGTCTCGGCCTTTGAAAAGCGCTCGCCGATACCTGTGGCTCTGGCACAGCCTCCCCTGACGCAGAAGGGAATATCGGCGCCCAGTTCTTTTCCAAGGGCGCAGAGTTCTTCGGTTGAAAGATCACAGTGGGTAAGCATGTTCAAGGCTTTCAACACCGCCGCACCGTCCGCGCTTCCTCCGCCCAAACCCGCCGCCACCGGAATACGCTTCTCCAGGTGAATTCGTACGGCCCCTCTCTTCCCGGTTCGCTCCAAAAAAAGGGCGGCGCACCGGTAGGCAATATTTCCACTGTCCGTGGGAACATACTTTTTTCCGCAGGTGAGGAAAACGCCTTCCTTTGCGGGATCAAAGAATACGGTGAGTTTATCGCACAGATCCACTGTCTGCATCACCGTATCGATTTCATGGTATCCGTCCTCCCGGCGTCCGGTGACTTCCAGAAAAAGGTTGATTTTTGCCGGAGCGTTTACGACAATCCCAACGCCTTCATGTTTCATAATTTGTTCACCATCCTGATCAAAGGATTCGTACGGATTCGCACGCTGTCAAAAGGACAGAGTTCCTGACAGCAATAACACCTGATACAGTTTTCCTTTTCAATGTACGCGACATTCTTCTTCCGACTTCTTCTAAACGAAATGGTGTGCGCAGGGCAGCTGCGCACGCACTCCCCGCATCCCCTGCACTTTTTTTCATCAATTTTCGGTCTAGGTTCCAAAAACCTGGCGTATCTCCCGCCATTGAGCGTCAATATTTTTTTAAGGGCGCCGGACTTTGAAGAATCCGGAAGCGCAAAATCCGTCACAACAAAGTGTTCAGGGCTTTCTTTTATAAAATTCAGTTCCCCATATTCTCCGGGACAGTATCCCCGCAAAATCCCCTCTCTCAGAAGTTCAGGAACCGTTCCGATATTCATGATCTTCGCCGCAGCAAGATCCAGACAGAAGGAGTTCTGTGAAACCAAAACCACCTTTGCTCTTTTGGGCACACCGTTGGTGGGGCCGTTTCCCTCCATTGCCACAATTCCGTCGCATATGTTGAGAATTTTTGCCCTTTCATACAGAACTTCATTTAAATCGCAAAGCATTCCCGCAAAATCCGTAGAATCGGGAAACCTGGCATGCATTTCAAACTTCTTCACCCCGGGAATGACGCCGAAAAAATTTTTGGCAGCGCAACTCTGAGTCAGCATGCCGTGAGATTTCATTTTACAGAGGTTGATGAGAACCTCGGCGTTTCTCACGGGATCAATGATCTCAAACATTTTGCTTTTTTTCCCCGCGGGGGCCTTCACATCGCCGTATTCGCACCGGAAATTCAATTCCGCTCCCGTGTCTGCCGCAACTTTTGCGATCCCGCAGCCCTCGTATACCTGTTTGAGCGCGGCGGCGTTATACAGTCCTCCCGGGCTTTCGGCAATCAGAATTTTCCCCACGCCCCTTTTTTTCAGAACACTGATCAGCGCTCGGAGCATCACGGGATGGGTAGTTCCTCCCTTTTCGGGATCCATTTTTCGCACAAGGTTGGGCTTGATCACCACATTTTTACCTTGAAACATCTCTGTTTTACACGTGCGTTCCACCGCATCGTCAAGCAGTGTCTCCAGCGCGCCGCAATCGTCGTAACCCTCACATTTCGCGATGTAAACCGGGACGTTTTTCTCAAGCATCCGATCCCTCCTCCCATTCCTCAAATTTCAGGTTTTAAAGCACGCAGAGACGGCGCGCTTCTGTGCATATACCATGATTTGACGGTTTTTCAAATAGATTATAACACGTGTCCCGTTTTTTTTCAAGGGAGTCATTGACGAACCGGAATTTTTATTGTATAATTCCCTTGGACATACAGTCGGGGAGGGTACTTCATGCAGCGCGTTTTGCGCGGCACGCCCCCGGGCACACGTTCTGAGCAACGCCAAAATTGAAAGACGGAAAAAGAGAAAGAGCGCGCATTGCCTTTGACGGTCCGGCGCCTTTCGCAGAATCACACAAAACGGTTTCGTCCCCAGTTCAGGCTTCGCGGACGGTATTATACGGGAAGGAACAGCTTGAAAATGGCAATCATTCGCAAAATATTTGAAATTCTCTCGCCGATCATCTACGGAATCGCGCTGGCATACCTGCTCAGCCCCATCCTGAATTTTTTTGAGAAAAAAGTTTTTCGCTTCAAAAGCAAAAAAAGAGGAGTACAGAATCTGCGCCGGATTCTTTCTTTAATCTGCACAGCCCTGGTGTTGCTTGCGCTGATTGCGGCCACGGTTTCCATATTTATCCCACAGATCATCGACAGTTATAACCGCCTGAAAGAGGGACTTCCCGGTTATATCACGGCCTTTGAATCTTTCAGAAACAATTTGGACGGATATCTTGAGGAGTTTTTCTCGCGCAATGAACTGATGGCAAATATTTACGAAAGCATCAAGGAATTTTTGGGCGTAGATGAAAACAACACCGTCTTCAATCAACTTTTGAACAAAGCCGCCACATTCCTTGTGGGTCTGTTTTCCACGGACAATCTCTCTAAACTCTTTGCTATGGGCGCTTCGGTCATCTCTGTCGTCGTGGATGCGGTTCTGTCGGTAATTTTCACCGTCTATGTTCTGCTTTCCAAGGACAAGCAATTGGCACGTATGAGAAAATTGCTCACCGCCTTCTGTTCCGAGGCAACTGTAAAGGAGATCTACCGCATCGCATACCTGGCAGATGAAAAAATCGGCCGATATCTCCGGGTTCAGATTTTTGACTCCTTTCTTGTGGGCGTGGTATCCTATATTGTCTACATGATTTTCGATCTGCCGTTTTTCCCTATGCTGGCGCTCATTTCAGGCGTCACCAACATCATTCCCTATTTCGGCCCCTTCATTGGCGCCGTACCCAACGGCATCGTCATACTTCTCGCACAGCCCGACAAACTTCTCCCCTTCATCCTGATCGTTTTGGTGATTCAGCAGTTGGACGGCAATGTTCTGGTGCCGATTTTGCAAAGCACCAACATGAAAATGGATACGCTGTGGGTGTTGGTGGGTATGACAGTGATGGGAGGAATCTTCGGACTGCCCGGAATGATTTTAGGCGTCCCCACTTTCTCGGTCATCTACATTCTGATCAAAGAACATGCGGAAAAACGGTTGGTAAAAAAGAACCTCCCCACGGACACCGCCTACTACACCGAATCCTTCCGACCGAAAAAGCCGGCGAGGAAACCGTCCGGACTTCAAAAACTTCTGACCCGCAAACAAAAGCAAGGGCGTAAAAATGGGACGCAGCCATTATTCGATTGCGAAAATGTCAAAACGTCCAATGAAGGAGCATCAACACCAAGCGACAGTTTTTCCTGCGCACATCCAGAAGATCAAGCGGTTTTGCCGACGGAAGAGAAAAACGTCGGGACATTACAAACCACAGAAATGGAGCAACGCCCCGATGAACAGAAAGGAAAGGAATCGGACGGCGAGGACATTCAAAACACCGGACACACTTCAAAGAAAGTATCTCCGGCTTCTGTTGTAAAAAATCAGGGAAAAGAACAGATAAAACCCCGACCGAAAACGGCGGTCAACAGAAAAACGTCCAAGAAAACAAAAAAACGGTGAAAAGCAAAACCGTAAAAACAAAATACAAAAACCAGAATCGCCGGAAACATTTTTCCGGCGATTTTCGAATATTCAGGTTTTCAGCGCACACATGGGCACGGATGCGGACAGTTTTTCATGGATTCCGCAATCCCGCATGTTTTTGGATTCCGTCACAAAGTTTTAACGAACTTTGTCAAGACCGAAAATCCGAGAATTCATCCAAGCAATGTGTCGCTGTTGACAAGCACCAGGAGCGCATCAACACTGCCCTCTTCAATTAGTTTTGCGGCATATCCCGCGTTGGAGCGTATATCCACCGTGACAATGTTGTACTCTCTTGCAAGAAACGGCAGAGCACTGTGTGCGAAACTGTCTTTCAGCACAAGGAGAGTTTCCCTTTCCTGTCCTTCTTTCTCAATGCGCACCACCGGCGTGGAAACAGGCGCGACAAAGGAATCATATGCCGTACCGTGATAGTCCTGCGTAAGGCAGGAGCGGTTGTACAGACTATTGGAAACCTCAAGCACTTCCCCGGACGAGGAGCAAAAGGACACGGTATACCGATCGTCCCCCTCATATCGGAAAAATTGGATCTTCTCCCCCTTTTTCCAAAACATTCCCGAACGGTTAAAAACCGTTCCCCTGAAGTTGTCGGTGGCCGTCTCCACAAAATAATCCTCAAGTTTCCCTGTCGGCTTGTTCAAAGACTGCAGAATCGCGGCGCTCCCATAGAAGGCTCCCAGAGACGTCCAATGGTGGTCGGTACGGTAGTATATTTCTTCCGATCTGCGGTCCGAAAGAATTTCCGCCAGATCCAAAAATAAATAGTCCTTGTCTTCAAAGGTGTTTTTCACCAGCAGACGGTTGTGCTCCGACGCGTCTGTGGAAAAAATGACAGGCAGTTTATCGGTCAAAACCTGCGAGCCCTTTCCCGCTACCGCCACAACCGTCGGAATATTCAAAGAGAGGCTGTCAATTAAGTTTTCATATCTGTGCAGCTGCTCTATTCCCTGGGAGGAGGCGTGGTTTTCCTCGGTGAGCAAATAGCCGTCTTTGCCAAGAATGACTCCGTTGTTTCCCAACTGACCCATGACAATGCTGTATGCGGCGTTCAATTCCACGAACAGATCCTTGGCGGGAAACTGATCTTTGATATAGTCCACAGTGTTGTCTGTATACGTCCCTTCAAAAAGTTCCGAAAAACTGAATTTCGGTACGGTTTGCAATTCTTTGTTTTCGGTTTTGCTGTACTCCCTATCGGGCGTCAGAATGAAGAGCACAAGAAATCCGAAAAGAAATCCAAGGAACAGTAAAACGGTGAGCAGATTCTCTGCCCTGCTAAAAATTTTCTTATCGATCCTGAGGTATTCCTCAACAATGGCATCCGCGCCGTTTTTATTCGCCATTTTAAGAAATGCTCCTTCCTCTGAAAAACATTTAAAATAAGGTTTCAAAAGAGCCGTTCCAAAAAACATCCAAAGAATTCTCCGGACATCCAAAGGTCGCCCCTGCGCAACACTCCGTCTTAAAACCTGTAGTACAAAAAGGGATTGAAATCCGAACCGACGATAGAGGCCACACACAGCGCCAGAAGCAACGCCGAAAGGAACGTCCATACGATGCGAAAACTCTTCCCCCTTTCAACGCACTTCCTGTAAAGTTTTTTGGGCAAAGGCGTGCTGCCTATAGTGAGCGCGGCAATCAGCAGTATATTTCTCAAGAAAAGGGAAAATACATATTTATCCGCAAAGGCATAGACACCCACGCCCAGCATGTTGCCGGCCCAAGAAAGTCCCTCGCGCAGATTGGTAAAATTGAAAAGCACCCAACCGAAAATCACTACCGTCATGGTGTACACATGCCCCACAAAAGCGGGCGCTTTGTTCAGGGCTTTTAAAAGGAATGTCTTTTCCATGACAAGGAAAACAAAAAAGAGAAGCCCCCAAAGGATAAAATTCCAACTCGCGCCATGCCATAGTCCGGTAAGAAACCAAACAATCAGCAGATTCCTGTAAAGTTTCCACCGCTTGTCCACCCTGCTGCCGCCCAAGGGAATATAAACATACTCCTTAAACCATGTAGACAGGGAAATGTGCCATCTCCTCCAGAATTCCGTAACACTGCGTGAGATGTAGGGATAGTTGAAGTTTTCAAGAAAACGGAAACCGAACATTTTTCCCAGCCCTATGGCCATGTCGGAATACCCGGAAAAGTCGAAATAAATCTGAAAGGTAAAAAAAAGAATTCCCAGCCATGCGCCAAGTACCGTTCGCCGTCCTTCGGGGAGGGCGACAAGCGCGTCAAAAGCGGAACCCGCGGCGTTGGCAAGAAGGACCTTTTTTCCTAAGCCCGAAACAAAAGTGCGTACACCGGAGGAAAAGAGCATCAGGCTGTGCGATCTCCCGGACAGTTGATCGTCCACATCCCTATAACGCACAATGGGCCCGGCGATCAGTTGGGGAAAAAGCGTCACATAGGTTCCCAGAGACAGCACGTTTTTCTGAGCCGCCGTGTCACCTTTGTAAACGTCGATAACGTATGATAGAATCTGGAATGTATAAAAAGAAATTCCCACCGGAAGTTCTATGCCCAAGGGTTTCAGGGAAACACCCGGCAAAAAATTGAGGAGTGATATAAGAAAATCAGTGTATTTAAAGAATCCCAGCAACCCAAGGTTTACGAACACTGCGAGAATCAAAAAACCTTTTGCGCCCTTTTTGTTGCCGCCGTGTTTGCATTTCTCCACCATGAAACCGAAAAAATACGAGAAAATCACAGAGGCAACCATGATGAACACATATAACGGTTCGCCCCAGCCGTAAAACACCAGACTGAACAGCAGCAGAACGACGTTGCGTGCCCTGATGTACCTCGCCGGCACCGCAAAATACAAAAGAGTGGTCAGGGGCAAAAAGAAGAACAAGAACTCAAGACTTGAAAAAACCATATCTTTCCCCCTTTCTGTATTTCTCTCTTCCTAAAACGCGAGCCCCGAAATATTGTGCCGCGTTCCGGTGTATTGTATCACATTTCCAAAGGGATTTCAACAGGTTTCCTTCAAAAAAGAAAACATCGCGGACGTGCACAAAATATGAAAGAACCCTTGCATTTCGACAGAAAATGTGGTACACTTGTTTTTGTGGGTGCACGCGATACGGAAGCGTGCGGCGTGAATGCGCGCGGAACTATATAAAACGAACAGAAAATATTCCGTATAGCGATACAGGGTGGTGAATTTGTGTTAGGTTTCTACAACTATACGACATGGCTGACATACCTTGGACTGGTTTCGGGAGTGACAGGAATCATGTGCGCCGCGTGCAATAATGAACTTGCTGCCATCCTCTGTCTCGCACTCAGCGGCTTTTTTGATCTTTTTGACGGTAAAGTGGCCGGCACCAAAAAGAATCGCACCGAAGACATGAAAAAATTCGGTATTCAGATAGATTCCTTATCAGATCTTGTATGTTTCTGCGTCCTTCCTGCCGCCATTCTTCTTTCTCTTGCAAAACATACGCTCCCTGAAATCAATCCACTCTGGTGCGCGCCCATCGGCTGCATGCTCGTTTTAGCGGGTCTGATCCGTCTCGCATATTTCAACATCTCAGAGGAACACCGCCAAAAAGAAGAAACCGGAGTGCGAAAATCCTACAACGGCATTCCCGTCACGACCGTTTCGGTTGCCATTCCTTTCTTTCTTGCTCTATACAAGGCCGCTTTTGAGGTCTTCGGCAGCAGAGCAACCGCCGACAAATGGGCTGTGGGATATCTGATCTTTTATTGCTGTGAACTGATCTTCTTCTCCTTCGGTTTTCTCTTTAAGGGATTTAAAATCATGAAAGTACACGGAAAGAAAATGCTCATACCGCTGTTCATCGGTCTGGCCGCGATTGTCGCAATATGCGTTCTCTTCATCACCGGAAAAGCAGGTTGACCGTTCTCCCCGACAGCGCAAGCGACGCCCAATTCATATGGAATTGGGCTTTAAAAAATTTTTCTTCTCTTTCAAACGTTTTTCGCATTTCGGAGGATTTCAGCCCCGACGCTTTGAGCAGTTCATAAAATTCGAAGTCCTGCTAGAGAATTTCATGAATGGAAGGAGACATACATGATGAAGAAACAAATTTCCTGTCGGTATTTGGCATATACGGGCATCGTTCTTGCGGCGGCAGTTTCCGCCGTGCTCTTTTTTGCGAATATTTCTGACAGGAGCGACATTTTTACCTGGCTTTTAAACGCCGTGAAAGACCGCGGTCTCCAAATGACTTTTGTCTTTATAGGACTTTATTTCATGTATTCCCGTATTTTTTTCTTTGAAAAATTTTCGCAGGGAAAATTTTCCGGTGAACGAATCTTCGCGGCGTTTTGCGCTGTTTCTTTTGTTTTTGGCGACGCGTGTGCGGCCGAAAATGGACTGTCCGCTCTTTGGAACCCTTTAAGACAGACTTTTAAAAGCGTCTGCCTTTTTGCCTGTTATTTTCTTTTCGCCCTTGTATGCGCGCGATGGCTCCACTTCCTTCTACGCCGCTTTTCTTGCGCCACGCCCGGCGCATGTCGGTTGGGGCGAAAACATCCCTTTTTCTTCTTCTTCATCGCACTGATTGTTTGCTGGTCACCACAACTGATCTTAAAATTCCCCGGGACAATGTGCTATGACAACTACAACCAACTTGCTCAATATTTCGGCTATATCGACTTTTCCTCTGCCCATCCCCCGCTGCATACGCTGCTTCTCGGCCTGTGTTTTGATTTTGGCCTGCTTTTCTCCTCGGCAAATCTGGGGCTATTTACCGCCGTTCTGCTACAGACTTTACTGCTTGCGGCGGTCTTCTCCTACACGCTGCTGCTCATGGTGAGAATGAACAGTCCCTCATGGCTTCTTTTCGTGTCTTTCGGATTCTATGTCCTCACACCCAATATCATCGGCTACCTTTCCCTGCCGCTTTTGCGCCACAACGGACTCATTACCGTGATCCCCCTGTCACTCTATATGGCGGGGCGTACGCTTTTTCAGAACCGCAAAGTACCCCTCCGTGCCATTCGGCGGGCATGCGCGCTTTGTATGACTCTTGCCATCATCGCAGGCGCGGAAGTGGCGATAGAACTGACCATTCACCCCAAAAGTACAAGCATCGGCGAATCGCTAGCCTTTCCCTTTCAGCAAACGGCGCGCTACGTGCGGGATCATCCGGAGGACGTGACTTTGAAAGAAGCGCAGATCATCGACCGGATTCTAGACTACGACCGTTTAGGAGATCTTTACAATCCCCGGATCTTCGACCCTGTGAAAGACACCTTCAAAAAGGACTCCTCACTTTCAGATCTGGCGGCATATTTCGGTGTATGGGTCAAACAGTTTTTCCGCCATCCCATTACCTACATTGAAGCGACGGCAAGCCAGAGTTACAGTCTGTTCTATCCCAAAATCAACAATATAAAATACTACCCAAGCGTGAACACGCACAATCCGTTGGAACCGTCCATTGTGGAAACCTCCAATCTGCACGGGCTTGCCGTCTTTGACCGCGCCCGTTCGGAGATGACCCGGTTCTATACGATTCTGCACAATCTGCCCATCGTGGGCACGCTCTCCAATCCCGGTTTTCTGACTCTCTTTCTTTTGCTGCTCTGGACGCTTTCACACCATTACAAACTGAAGGGCATGGGACTTGCTCTTGCTCCCGCGCTTCTGACAGTTGGAATGTGCATTTTCGCCCCGGTAATCATGTATCAACTGCGCTATGCCTTCCCAATGATCTATTCCATTCCGCTTCTCACGGCAGTGTATGTTTTTGCCCAAAGACAAAAAGTAACCACCACCGACAAGGTTCTCCCAGCAGGTGAATGAATCGGCGAAATCACACATAACATATAATTTGCACACACAGATACAGTACAGATAAAAAACAAAAATCAGGAAAGGAACGGTAAAACAAACATGAAAATAAGCGAAGACATTCTATACATTGGAGTAAATGACAGGGACATCGACCTGTTTGAAGGACAGTATGCCGTGCCCAATGGCATGGCATACAATTCCTATTTGATTCTGGATGAAAAGATCGCCGTTATGGACACGGTAGACGCCCGTTTCACCCATGAGTGGTTGGACAACATCCAATTCGCCCTTGCTCCCAGCGGAAGAAAGCCTGACTTCCTTGTGGTTCAGCATATGGAACCGGATCATTCGGCGAATATCGCCCGTTTCCTCGAAACATACCCGCACACGCAGGTAGTCACAAGCAGCAAGGCACTTGCAATGATGAAGCAGTTTTTCGGTAAAGATTTTTCACAGCGCGCCATCGTTGTCAAGGAAGGCGACACGCTGCCGTTGGGCAAACACACACTGACATTCTATACCGCGCCCATGGTTCACTGGCCAGAAGTGCTGGTCACCTATGACCATGCGGACAAGGTGCTCTTCTCGGCGGATGGGTTCGGCAAATTCGGCGCGCTTGACGCACAGGAGGACTGGGCATGCGAAGCACGCAGATACTACATCGGCATCGTGGGCAAGTACGGCGCTCAGGTACAATCGCTGTTAAAAAAGGCGGCAAGTCTGGACATTGAAAAGATCTGCCCCCTGCACGGACCGGTTCTCATAGAAAATCTTGGATACTATATAAACCTTTACAATATCTGGTCCTCTTACACGGTGGAAAGCGAAGGGGTCGTCATCGCCTATACCTCGGTTTACGGGAACACCAAAAAGGCCGTGCTTTCTCTTGCTGACAAACTCCGCGCCGGGGGATGCCCCAAAGTGGTTGTGACCGATCTTGCTCGCTGCGACATGGCGGAGGCAGTGGAAGACGCTTTCCGCTACGGAAAACTGGTCTTGGCAACCACCACCTACAACGCCGATATTTTCCCGTTCATGAGGGATTTCATCTGCCGCCTCACCGAGAGAAACTTCCAAAATCGCACGGTAGCGTTCGTCGAAAACGGAACCTGGGCGCCCCTCGCCGCAAAGGTCATGAAAGAACTGCTTAAGGACTGCAAAAACCTCACCTATGCTGAAAACATCGTACACATCAAATCGGCGCTGAATGAAGAAAGCAGCGCTCAATTGGAGGCGCTTGCGGCAGAACTCTGCCATGAGTATGTGGAACAGCGCAGTGAAACGGCAAATAAAAATGACCTCACAGCCCTTTTCAACATTGGATATGGCCTGTATGTAGTCACCTGTAACGATGGCAAGAAGGACAACGGATTGATTGTCAACACCGTCTCCCAGGTAACCAATACCCCCAATCGGGTGGCCGTCACCATCAACAAACAAAACTACTCTCACCACGTGATCAAACAAACCGGCGTGATGAACGTCAATTGCCTGTCAACCGAAGCGCCCTTCCAAGTCTTTGAAACTTTCGGTTTCCAAAGCGGCCGCAACGCCGATAAATTTGCAAACTGCACACCTCTGCGCTCCGACAACGGGCTAGCATTCCTCCCGCGCTATATCAACTCCTTCCTGTCCCTGAAGGTGGAACAATACGTGGATCTGGACACTCACGGCATGTTTATTTGCAGCATCACAGAGGCCCGCGTCATCTCCTCCGCAGAAACCATGACTTACACATACTACCAGAACAACGTCAAGCCCAAACCCCAGACTGAAGGAAAGAAAGGCTATGTATGCAAGATCTGCGGATACGTTTACGAAGGAGAGGAACTGCCCGAAGATTTCATCTGTCCCCTGTGCAAACATGGCGCCGCCGATTTTGAACCCATTCATTGACAGAAACTTCGCGAATATCTCCGGAGGGCTGCCGCGAAATAATTTCGCGGCAGCCCTCCGGCAATCGAACGAAGTTTTTGTTTTGGGAAAAGTCGCCGTGCGGAATACCGTGCAGGCCGTTCAATCCTTTCCATGGACCGCTTGAAGTTTTTCGGGCGGTTCCACATCAATTCACGATACGGGTATGTCAGGAATATCGGATATACCGGGGATGCCGGGCACATCGGGGATGCCGGACACATCGGGGATGCCGGGGATGCCGTCCATTTTTCGGTACACTCCCCTCATTTCACGGCGCACTCTCCACACTTTCCAGCACACTCTCTTCGTCATCCGAAGCGTTCTCCATGGCCAATCGGACACAGTCATTCCTGATGCTTTCCGGCAGACGGTCGTAGGCGATCTTTGCTCTGATAGCCGGCAAATTCAGATCGTAAAAACCGTATCCGTAGTCTCTCAGAGCGTAAGAGCCGAGAATCAGTCGGGCCGCCCTTGCCACGTCTTCATCCGAACTGTCCGCCAACCGTGCAACAGTGGGAATAGCCGATTTTCCGAGAGTTTCCATGTACTCCATGTCCAGTTTCGACTCCGAACCGTCCTCCTGTTCCATTGCCATGTAGCAATTGTAGTTGTGCGTGGCAATGAGCGCATCGGTATCGGGAAGCGTCAGCGCACCGAGAGCCAACGAAAACACCGTCAGGCAAATCGCGGCAAAGGGCAATTTACGGATAACCTGCGAGAGAATGGCCACAAGAAACAGCAGCGCCAAAAGCCCGATAAACCAAAGCGTATACAGCCGCAGACGTGTCAGGCCGTACACCGAAACATACATCAGCATCTGAGAAAGCGCGGTGGCGCAAAGAACCAGCGTAAAGAGTGACAGAATCACCGTGGATACACGCACCGTCAAAGAAATATGACCTTTTGCGTTCTTTTTTGTAAAAATTCGCAGAAAAATGAGCACAAGGGCGTTGATTTCTGCCACAGCGCAAAGTCTGAAAAATCCGTCGTGAGAAAAAGAAGCATAGGTGTGCGCCGGGGGAAGATTTCCCGAAAAAACATCCTGATAGTATCCGCGCTGCGCGATGATAAACACCGCGTACAGAAAGATCAACGGGATAAGCACCACCACGCCCACAATGGAAGGGAGAATCTTGACCGATCCCTCCAATTTCTCACAGATTTTTCCGTTAAATCCGTCGTCTTTGGGAATTTTAGAGGTGCAGAGCGCTCCGAACACGTACATGCTCACGGGTATACCAAAAATCAGCGACCAAATTCTTCCCGCCACGTCCTGCCAGAGAACATCGTAAATTTTTGTGAGAATGTCATTGAAATTGTCGTCATAGGAAAGAAGTGCCGCGACCAAAATCGTGGGGAACACGGTCAGCGCCGCGCCCGCCAAGATAAGCAGCAGGGTTTTGCCCGCTTTTTTTCCGCCTTTTTTGTTCGCAATAACGCGAAAACACGCCAAAAAACTTTCAAAGGGTGAAACAAATGCTGCTTTGAACGCTTCAAACAGATACAACTGTCCCGCATGATTCTCAAGGGCATTTTCTCCTCCCGTCTGACAAAACATAAGAAAAGCCAAAAGAATATAGCAGAACACCAAAAATCGCAGAAGTTCGCTGCCGGTGAAAAAAAATGAGGCACTCAAAATCAACGCCGAAACGGGATAGAACCAACTTCTCGCCTTTCTTTTGGTTTTTCCGAAGAAAACAATGCCGAAGGCGAACAGCACCGCGGTAAAAAGAAGCCCCACGAAGGGTCTGTTCCAGATGAAAAACGTCCTGCAAAATAGATAACCCACCAAAAGCGACAGCCAGGCAAGCACTGTTTCTTTTGCGGTATAATTCTTTTTGTCCGACGTTCCAGACCCCGACGGGGAAACGGGGAACGTCCGACGGATAGAGTCATTTGTCATAAATCTGATCTTCCTTTCTACATTTTTTCAATGCGCTTTTTTATTTTTTAGAATTTATAAGTAGAGATTCCCTGAAGATCTTTTGACCGACGAAAAAACCGCATTCCGGAACTGCGTTTTCCCGCAACAGTCAGAACTTATCAATTCTCTACTTCTACGCTCTATACGTTCTATACTCTATACGGACTTCAAGTTTGAATGTCAAGACAAAAAAGGTCACGGCAAAGTCCCAACATGCTTCTTGCTGCAGAGGAACGGGATTTTTCAGGATTCCTCGTCCTCCCTGTATTCAAGGACGTCCTCCACCCTGCAATTCAGCGCCTTGCAAATTGCTTCAAGGGTGGAAAAACGAATAGCCTTCGCCTTATTGTTTTTGAGAATGGAGAGATTGGCAAGAGTGATGCCCACTTTTTCCGCGAGTTGATTCAGCGATATCTTTCTTTTGGCCATCATCACGTCCAAATTTACGATGATCATTTCGGTCGCTCCTTTCACACGGTAAAATCATTTTCTTCCTTGATGGAAACGGCGTCCTCGATCACATTTTTGACTACCCGTACGCAAAGTCCCAGAAAAATCACTGCAAATCCCACAAAAAAGGAAAGTGTAAAAAACCGGCAAAGCAGAACAAAAATCACACCCATTCCGATGATACACAACGAAATTCCATGCACCAGTCCTACCGCGTTTCCGGTAAAGACCTGATTTTTTCGGACTTTTAAAAGCAGAACGGTCAGCAGCGCGTCCCCGAGCAACGCAAGAAAGAGGATGGCATAGGCGGCGCCGTGAATCAACAGTCTGCCGGTTTCGGTCAAATGTTCCCGTTGTCCGGTGTTGTCTGGAAGTCCGATGAGGTAGTCGGCAAAAACCGGCATGTAAAATATAAGAAAAATCAGTCCCACAAAACATATCAGTGTCAGCGAAATCGAAATATATAACGGCAGTTTCTTATTGATTTTCAGCATCGTTTCAACCCTTTTCGCAAATGCGAAATTTCTTCCTTCCTGCGTTTTCAAAAAATTCAAAAAATCCGAACCGTTTTCCCTTTGTCCGATTCTTCGTTTTCCTAGAATTTTGCGGACCTTACACTTTTTTGGTTTTTGGGGAATGGAAAACTTTTCCTCCCGTATTTCGCAGTCAGCGATTTTTCACGGACAAGGAGCAAGCCGTATCGCACTCAAAATTTCGGGCTTCTCGCAGTTTCACGACTCTTTTTACCTTCCTGTCGGCTTACCTTCCTGTCCGGTAAACTTCCCTGTTTGGTGAACCTTTTTTGTTCTGCGCCCACATTCTACGACGTCGGGATGACATCGCAGTGACTTTACGATAACAAAAATGTCACCAAAAACAGGAGGGGCGCTTGCCCCGCTCCCTGCGTCCGGCATTCCCCGCGGCGCCAAGTCCTCGCGCTTGCCCAGTTTCCCTGACGTTTGCCCGGTTTCTTCAACGTTTTTCCGACTTCTCCGACGTTTGCACTGTTTTTCTGATTCTTTCAATATTCTAGACCAAGGGTGCGATTCCCGACCGCACCGCAAACGGTCTAAAAAGTTTCAGACCCCCATCCGGCGTCAGTATAGCACACAATATCATCGTTTGTCAATATAAATTTATTGATAAACAGAAAAAATTTAGCGATAAAGAATATAAAAAAGAAAATTTAAAAAAGAAAAAAAAACTGTTGCCACCAAAAGCGAGGAATGGTATAATAACGCTGTGAAGTTTTAGGAAAACATTCACCTGACGCATAAGGAGAAATGCCATGAAAACATTGGGTTTTTACAACGGGAAATACGATGAAATCGAACAAATGACCGTACCGATGAACGATCGGGTGTGCTATTTTGGAGACGGCGTGTATGACGCCACCATGGCTCGAAACTATCGGATCTACGCCCTTGACGAACATCTGGACCGCATTTTCCGGAGTATGGAAGCGCTGCGCATCACGCCTCCAACAAATAAAAAAAGCATGGGAGAACTTTTGCAAACGCTGACAAAAAAACTGGATGACGGAGATCAATTCGTATACTGGCAGGTCACCAGAGGAACGGGAGACCGCGACCACGCCTTCAGTTCCGGCCCCTCCAATCTTTGGGTCACTTTACGTCCAAGAAAACCAAAGGATACCTATGCGCCGATCAGGTTGATTTCCACAGAAGATACCCGTTTCTATCACTGCAATGTAAAAACGCTCAATCTGATTCCTTCTGTTCTCGCCTCTCAGAAAGCAGCGGAAGCAGGGGTGGACGAATGTGTTTTTGTCCGAGACGGCTATGTCACCGAATGCGCCCACTCCAATGTGCACATATTTCAAAACGGGGTGTTTGTCACCCACCCTGCAGATTGCCTGATCCTGCCGGGCATCGCCCGCGCACACTTGATAAACTATTGCAAAAAGAACGGCATTCTCGTAGACGAACGCCCTTTCACCTATGAAGAAATGCTCCTTGCGGACGAGGTGCTGGTTTCCTCTTCCGGTTCCTTCTGCCTGCGCGCAACCCAGATAGACGGCAAAGATGTCGGCGGAAAGGCCCTTGACGCGGTGCGTATGATGCAAAACGCCATGGTGGAGGACTTTCTAAAGGAAACCGAAGCGTCAGAATAAAAAAGAATGTTGAGTAAAAACCGAAAGCAATGAAGATACAGAAAGAAAAATTGAGAACCTGGGCCGAAATTGACCTGGACGCCCTTGAAAGAAATCACACGGCGGTCAAAAAGTATGTTGGGGAAAAAACCAAACTCTGCGCCGTGATCAAAGCCGACGCATACGGCCACGGAGCCGTACGGGTAGCAAAATTGCTGGAGAAACAAACCGACTATTTCGCCGTGGCAATGGCAGAGGAAGCGTTGGAATTGCGAAATGCCGGCATAACAGCCAAAGTGATCGTGCTCGGTCCGGTACCCGAAGGATGGCTGATTCCGCTCATTGGGGAGGAAGTGACCCTGACGGTAACCTCCCTTGAAGAAGGACGCGCAGTTTGCCGCGCGGCAAAAGAACTCGGTAAAAGAGCAACGGTTCATCTCGCTCTTGACACCGGCATGGGACGCATCGGTTTTTTGCCGGATGAACAGTCTTTAGAAGAAATTTCCCTGCTGTGGGGCAAAAAAGAACTTTATATTGAAGGAATATTTTCTCATTTTGCGGGAGCGGATGAGGAAGATCTGACTTTCGCGCGCACACAGCAAAAACGTTTTGACGCTTTTTTGGAAAAATTGGCGCAAAGGAATATCCGTTTTGCCCTCTCTCACCTCTTCAACTCCGCAGCGATTTGCAACATGCATGGATCCTATGGCATGGTAAGAGAAGGACTGCTGCTCTACGGACTGCCCTCCTCGCCTTTCGTACACATCGAATGTCTGGAGAGTCTGACGCCTGTCATGACTGTAAAATCCAAGATTATACAGGTTAAAACTGTACCTCCGGGTACGCCGGTTTCCTACGGATCCACTTACGTCACGAAGAAGGAAACGAAAATCGCCACCGTCTGCGCGGGGTACGCCGACGGTGTTCCCAGACTTCTTTCAAACAGAGGGGAGTTTCTGGTTTCGGGGCAACGGGCGAGAATCCTCGGACGAGTGTGTATGGATCAATTGATGCTGGACGTAACGAACATTGATAATGTCGGAATCGGGACCGAAGTTGTGCTTTTCGGAACCGACAAGGGAAAATATCTGGATTGCGGCAAGCAGATGGAACTATGCGGGGGCATCAGTTATGAACTGCTCTGCGCGGTAGGAAAAAGAGTGCCGCGCATCTACATGAGAAACGGAAAGCCGGAGAGCATCGCATCGGTGCTGCCCTTTGAAAACACCGTCTGAACGCTCCTGAAAATTCGCGCGGAACGCTGTCCGCCTCTGAAAAACGGTGTGCTTTCCCTGTATGACGATGGAAAATGAAAAAAGAATCTGAAAAACAAAGTTTTTTCGGACCGTTGGTTTTGTAACTTTCTTTCCGAAACAACGCGAATTTTCAACAGAGAAAAAAGCACAAAACCTTCAGCAAATAAGAAAGGTACGGTCATAAATATGAAAACCTTCACGGATACTCTAAGCGATTTTTGCAGAAAAGCGTTTGCCGATTGCGGGTATGACGAAAATCTGGGCACGGTCACCGAGTCAGACCGCCCGGACATCTGCGAATTTCAGTGCAACGGCGCGATGAAGGGCGCAAAACTCTATAAACTCCCTCCTTTTAAGATTGCCTCGGCAGTGGTTGAAAAACTCAAGGATCGGAAAGAATTTGAAAAAGTGGAAATGGCAATGCCGGGGTTTATCAACCTGACGGTCAGCGCCTCCTTTCTCGCCTCCTATGTGAACGAAACACATACAAATCCCGAACTTGGTATGCCCAAAATTCTTGAAGGAAAAAAAGTGCTTATCGACTACGGAGGGCCCAACGTGGCAAAGGCCCTTCACATCGGACATTTGCGTTCGGCGATCATCGGGGAATCCATAAAACGCATTGCAGCAGCCGCAGGCGCCGAGGCCATTGGGGACGCGCATCTGGGAGATTGGGGACTCCAGATGGGTCTGGTAATCATGGAACTGAAGGAGCGCCATCCCGAATGGAGATGCTTCTCGGAAGATTTTGACCCTGAAAAGGACGAAATCCCACAAATAAGTATCGAGGAATTGAATGAGGTTTACCCCCATGCCTCCGCGAAAAGCAAGGTCGATCCGGATTTTTCCGCCGCCGCTCATGAAGCCACGGTCCTTTTGCAAACAGGACACCCTGGATACCGCGCGCTGGCAAGAACCTTCACGGAAGTCTCCAAGGCCGATATACGAAACATCTACGCGCGTCTCCATGTCGATTTTGAGTATTGGTTCGGTGAATCCGACGCTGGGGAATATGTGCCGGAACTGCTCTCTCTTTTAACCGAAAAGGGTTTGCTTGAAGACAGTGACGGGGCAAAAGTTGTACAGGTTTCTAAGGATGACGACACCGCGCCCATGCCCCCTGTGATCATCAAAAAATCCGACGGTTCCAACATCTACGCCACCACTGATCTTGCCACCATGGTTCAGCGGAAGAAACTTTTCGATCCCGACTACATCTGGTATGTGGTGGACAAACGCCAGGGACTGCACTTTGAACAAATCTTCCGTTGTCAGGAACTGGCGGGCATCCTGTCGCAAGGAAGCAGGTGCGAACATCTGGGGTTCGGCACCATGAACGGCCCCGATGGGAAACCCTTCAAAACCAGAGACGGCGGAGTTATGCAACTCACGGATCTTTTGAATACGGCGTATGAAAAGGCGTTGTCCAGTCTTGATCCCGCGAAATTTGAAAACGAGAACGCCCGCCGCCGTACGGCCGATAAACTGTCGGTGGCGTCGGTGAAATTTGCCGATCTGATCAACAATCGCTCCAAGGACTATATCTTTGATTTTGACCGCTTTCTCTCCTGCGAGGGCAAGACTGGCGCGTATCTCCTGTATACCGTTACCAGAATCACCAGCCTTCTCGCCAGAAGCGCCGAACCTGCCCCCGACACTCTTGACTCAAATTGTCCGCTCACTGGGGCGGAGAGAGAACTACTCCTGAGTGTGGCAGGTGTTGCGGACTTTTTTGTAAAGGCGGTGACCGAACGGGCGCCCAACTACATTGCCGAGGCGGCGTACAAAATCGCTTCTGCTTTCTCGACGTTCTACCATGACGATCGCATTCTCACGGAAGAAGATGAAAAAAAGCGCAAAAATCGGCTGGCGCTCTGCGCTCTGACCAAGGAGAAGATGCTGTTTCTCACCGATCTTTTGGCCATTGAAACCGTGGATGTGATGTAATTCGATCGCGCACGGAAAAGGTGCAAGGCAAAGAAGGCGCCATACGGCGTGTCGGAAACGGTACAATCGGTGTTTTCGTCAAAATTTTTAACATTGTCTCTTTGACGGTTTTGCCTGTTGTTGAAATGAATCGGTTTGCAGTCCGCAATGCTTTGCACGTTTGGATTACATTCAATGCGAATATCCCGGATTTTTCCATTAGAGGACTGTTTGACATCGTTTCTCATGCTCTTATTTTTAATCGTCCGCGAAGCGGACGCCAGACTTTTTCACTTTTCACTCTTGCTTCTTACTTTCCAAAAATCGCCCCATCGTATTGAGTGAAGAGTGAAAAAGTAAAATCGGCAAGGATCTTACGACCCTTGCCGCAAAGTGAAGACAAAGTCTTATGCGGGGCTTTGCCCCGCACCCCATTTAGGGGACTTTCCCAAAAAGTCCCCTAAAAACCTTCAAAAACTTTTGAAAAAAAGGCAGATACTTTCTTCGCGTCTGAAAAGCGGGTTTGTCTGCGGGCTGAATCGGCAAGGATCTTACGACCCTTGCCGATTTTTGTCTGGAGACTATAAAAAGATTTTTCAGTTTTTTGGTGGAAAGATTTGAACTCTTGCGCCGCAGGCGCGAAACCGCAAAAAGTTGGCGGCGTCAGGGAGCCGTCGCGAGGGCGTTTACAACCGAGCAGGCGAGCCGAGCGTGACTTTTTGCAAAAGAGGAGCGGCAGTCCGTCAAGAGAAGCCGTGACTTTTTATATAAAAAGTCACGGCAAGCCAAAAGGACTTGCCGCGACGTGGTGGAGCATACGGGGCTCGAACCCGTGACCTCTGCACTGCCAGTGCAACGCGCTCCCAACTGCGCTAATGCCCCAAATAAACAGACAAAAAATTTCTTTGGAAGAACAACCGCAGGGCTCCTCTATAAATTCGGTATTTTGGTGGGCCATCAGGGACTCGAACCCCGGACCGACCGGTTATGAGCCGGTTGCTCTAACCAACTGAGCTAATGGCCCCTCTTAGACGCGCAGGTGCAGTATAGCACAAAGCGAAAGGTTTGTCAAGGACTTTTAAACAGAAAAAGATCAAAATACATGTAGTGTTACAATTGATGTGAGACTGAAAAGGAAAAAAGGTATAGAAAAAGTGGTTGAGTTCTGATAGAATAGTTTTACCGCAAACAAATCTTCCAGAAAGGAC
>CANQNM010000001.1 GCA_947625265.1 uncultured Clostridia bacterium | reverse complement strand
ATTGCGGAGCAGTGGTGGCTCCTACCCCAGACCGCATTGGAGAAGCATTGACGGAAGCAGTGAAAAATGCCGGCATTTATGAAAAATGCCTGCTGAATTGAAGGAGGACATACACAAAAATGAATGCAAGAGATGTTGCGGAACTCTTTGAAGCGATTATGATCGTTTGTTTCGGTCTTTCCTGGCCGATGAATATCGTGAAAGCGCTCCGCGCTAGAACCGCCAAGGGAACAAGCGTATTGTTCATGATCTTCATCTGGATCGGCTATCTGACAGGGATTGTCAGCAAAATTATTAAAATGTGCCTACATACATTCAGTTTTGACAGTTGGATCGCATGGCTTGGTTTTGCGTTCTATATCGTAAATATCCTCATGGTTTCGGCTGGCATTGCGCTCTATTTCAAAAATAAGCAACTGGACAAACTGAATGCCGGAAAAAGTTCAAAGAAATAACCCACATTCCGCGCGCCTGCGTCACGCAGCGCGGGGGATGCGCCTTTCCCACAGGAGAGAGATTCGATGGTCTCTCTCCGATTTTTCTTTTTCCGTCCAGACTTTCACCCGCAAGACATTTTTTGTGCGCCGTCAGAATACGGTGAACAACATATAACATGGCCCAAACCGCGCGCTTGTGTGAGCGCGGGCAGCCCTTATACTGCAATGTTGTTTGTCAGGATCGGTAAGAGCAGAGCATTTGGACAGAAACAGTAGAAAAAATTATGAGACAATGGAGTCTTTACAAAAGATCTAAAAAACATGCCAACCTGAAAACCGGCAGAGGAACTGGAAAAAAGCATGGGGGAAAACTGATCGCCGTCAAACTGTATACATCCTATACCATCACTGAAACAGACAAACCATCGAAGGCAGTAGACTGGTCGTGATTCTCGGGGTTTTGGACCAAAACAACACGGATGCCGCAGCAACTTCTTGGCAAAATGGGCTGCATTTTTCCAATGGGGCATGAAACTCCAATTTAAAAATGCAAGAATAAAAAATTATAAATAAAAGGAAATGTTAAAAATGTGCAAAACAAATTATCCGGAACTAAAAAAAATGGTAGAACGACTTGACGGCATTCACGGAATCGGGGACGATGAAAACCGCAGGCGCATAGAGATACTGCAAGAAATCGGAAAGAAACTGATCAACGAATACCATATACAAATTGATGATGTTACTGTTGAACCGTTACTCGTTGAAGCATATTATTATAAAGATACGAATCATGAATTCATGGATTGCAGCTGTCATCGAAATCCCAGACAAAAAGGGGCAGATCGGTTCGGAAAGTTATATTTCCACAAACTTGGCAGGGGCGGCGTCGATATTTGCCTTTCTCTCAAAGAATACTATTTATCGTTTTTAATAAAGGTCGCCAAAATCAACGGAAAGGTATCTCGACAAATTGATGTCCGCGATAAACTTCGCCATATACCCGATGCGGAAACCAGAGAAAACATTTTAGTGTACCAAAGCAAGCAAGATCATTCCATTGTATGCGGGCCCCGAAAAAACACGGTCAAGGGGAAATTTGCGCAGGCGCCGTTGGCGATCATTTCCATAGACGCGTTCAAAAATCGGGAAGACAAATCGGTGGCTGACGCGATTGTCAGGTCACTGGAACACGGAAAACAGTGGATACTCGCCAAATATGGTTTGGAGAAAGCCCAATCGGACGATATTGAAAAAGCACGCAAAATCGTGAAAGAAGAGAACTTGTATTCCGATAAAATTGAAGATATGTACATGAAAAGTGCACTGGAATATATCAAAAGCGAAGAAAAATAAAACGGTCTACTTTTTCTTCTCCCTTCGCTCCCCCCCCCCCGCCTATGTGCCTGCGGCGTCAGCATGCCATTGTGATCATGCAGGATATCCTATATTCCCTAAGTATCAAAGGAACGGCATCGGTGCTGTTCGCCCGAAAGCGGTTTTGAACAGATGCAGCCGTCTTTGTTCCCGAAAAAATCGGTAAAATACAGGAATTATGATTTATGCGCCATATCGCAGGAAAGGACACGCCGTTCTCTCACTAAAACGGATCTCCGATCGCTCGGTAAGAATCAAATGATATTTAGATACAAGAGCCAACTTGGGGCACCTTCCCTACAGAAGGTGCCCCAACGGAACGCTGTGAAAGTATGAAATTTTTTTGGGTTTCGGTGTATCCCTTTCCGAAACGCCATGTCGGAAAAAGAAAAAGCGGAAAACAAAGGGGAAAAGAGAGTGAAATGCTGTCCGTTCTTTCAGATGCCAAGTTCTCTGATCTTTTCATAGTAAAAATGCATGATGTCCCGACGCGTTACAATGCCCACAAAGGATCCTGAATCGTCAACCACCGAGACGTAGTTCTGGTCCATCACCTTGAGCAGCAGATCATCCATACCCGCCGTAATGCGCACAGGATCCCTGCCCTCTCTATGAAGAATTTCGCTGATTCTGATTTTTTCCTCAAATTTCGGATCGGTTTGTCCGTAAATGGCCCAAAGAAAATCGCCCTCTTTCACCGATCCCGCATATTTTCCGTCCCTTGTGAGTACCGGCACGGCGGAGTAGCCGTGATATCTCATTTTTTCAAGACCCTGCCTCAGGGTGTTATCTTCGTATACATAGATGATCTTACTCTTGGGCTTGATGAAAAATGCCACATTCATGAGTCTTTCTCCTGTTTTCTACATTTGTCACAACAGTCGGTGTTATGCGTCAAAGTCAGTATTATGCGTCAAAGTCTGCGTGCTTCCCCCTGTCCGGGCGCTCCGCCTCCGGTTTCGAGGTATTTCGGAGTGTGTCGGAGTATTTCAGAGTGTTTTGAAGTGTTTCGAAGTGTTTCGAAGTGTTTCGGAATGCTTCGACAGCCCGGAGAAAGGGAAAAACCGAGCGGCGGTCGAAGGAAACCGACAGGTATTCGCATAGCGGAGGAACAGTTAGGCAGCATAACCGCACAGCCGCATGCCGTGCGTTGCACATCACGCGGCATATGCCGACATCCGCCGCACGGCACGTCCTCCCTTGCGTCAGACGGAAAGTTTTTCTTCCTTCGGGGATTTTTTCGAATCTTCGGTGTTGGCATTTCCGGCAACCGAGACAAAATATACAAGGTACTGCCATATGCCAAAATACGTAAAGATCACGGAAAGAACTGTGAGTACAACCGTGAACCTCTCGCAGCGTTCCTTAAAAAAGCGGTAGAGCAAAATGTTAAAAAACATGGGACAGGCATAGAGCGCCACGGGAAAAAGAAGCGCCAAAAGAAGCGCCAGAACAAGTGCAAGAGGGGAAAGGAAAACAGTCAGCAGCATCACAAGACAACAGACGCACAGAAGAAACATCAAAACAGGGAATCCGCCACAAATAAGAAACGCCGCAGGAAGATACCTCTCTTGGCCCGTCAACTCGCCCAAAATCCACAGCCTGTACAGAGGAACATACGCCAACCCTCTACGACCCATTCCTGCGTTTTCCATAAGTTTGTATATTCCCACGCTCGCAAAAAAATACCCGGCAAGCACAAAGGTCACAAACAATCCAAAAAGAGAACGGAGCAAAATCATCATACGCTTATATCCTCACGATTCACGATCACCGCTCGCGATCCATTGCCCGACTAGGCTGAACGTTTTTTTCACGGCTGTAAATCCGTGAAAGCATGCAAACGCGTTTCGGCGCTTTTATCTGTTCTGTTCGCTGTTCGCTGTTCGCGTTCAGCAGATTCCCTCCCGATGAAGGAATCTGAGGTCGCGCGGCTCCAAACCATGCGTACCGGAAACGCGCGGGAAAACAACCGCTCTTCCGCAATGTTTTTTCCCCGCCGTTTCCTTTTTTTCGCGCTATTTCTCTTCCTCGTTTCGGGACGTTTAAACCTTCCGTTTAACCGACGTCATACCCCTCGTTCTTCATTTTGAAACATCCTTCAAAAAGCGCCCTGCACAATTCAATCATACAGGCGGTATCCCTGATCCCCGCGCTCTCGTAGGCCGAATGCATTGCCCATTGGGGAATACCCACATCCGCCGAACATACCGAAACCTTTGTCACGGCGATATTCCCCAAGGTTGATCCTCCTGCCATGTCCGAACGGTTGGCATAACTTTGAAAGGGGATGGCGTTCTTTCTGCATAGATATTTCACGTAAGCCTCGGAAATGCCGTCGGTGGTATATTTCTGACCCGCGTTGAACTTCAAAACCACGCCGCCGTTGACATACACCCTGTTTTCAGGATCGGCATATTCCGGGTGGTTGGGATGCACCGCATGAGCGTTGTCACAGGAAAGCAGAAACGACGAGGCGAGGGCCATAAGATAGTTTTCCTCGGTTTTGCAAATTCTGAAAAGGACATCATGTAAAAACGTCGAGGCCGCACCCTGTCTTGTGGAAGATCCCACCTCTTCGTTGTCAAAAACAGCGCAGACGGGTAAACATGCGCCTTCTCCGGCCTCAAGAAATCCCATCATGCTGGAGAACGCACATTGGAGGTCGTCAAGGGCTCTGGAGGAGATATACTGTCCGTCGCACCCCCAAACGCACCCCTTTTGCCTGGAATACACATAAAGGTCGGTTCCGAGAATATCCTCCTCCCGTACGTCTAACTCTTTCGCCACAAGTTCGGTGAACCGTCCTTTGCAGTTCTTCTCGCCCAAGAGCGGAACTGTATCTACCGCGGGATTGTATTTCATGCCGTCGTTGGCCGCCTTGTTCATATGTATGGCGACCGAAGGAATCATGAAAAGATCCCTGTCAAAATTCAAAAGTTTCACACATACCTGATCTTCCCCCGCTACAATCACCCGTCCGGCAACCGACAAAGGGCGATCGAGCCATGTGGAGCAGATCATTCCGCCGTATTTTTCGGTGTTTAGCCGTATAAACTCGCCGTTCAGTTCTCCTCTGTCTTTGATCTTGAAGCAGGGATAATCGCTGTGTGACGCGCTGATCCCAAATCCTGAAAAATCTTTTTTGTAACGGAAAGCGATGATCGAACTTCCGTTTCTTGTGACATAATATCCTTTGCCCTCCTCCAAGGTCCACGCCGCGTTTTCCAGAAGTTGGACGTAACCTTTGTCCTCAAGCATTTTTTTCAGATTTTCTACCGCGTGAAAACTGCTGGGGCTCTTCTCGATAAAGGAGAGCAGCCGTTCCGAAAGGGCGGCGTGGTCGTATTCCCGCATATTCAATCCTCCAATTCCTTAATTTTTATGATATCCGCTCCGCAAAGGCGGAGTTTTCCAACCAAATCATCATACCCGCGTTCAATGAGGTAAATATTTTCAATTTCCGTTTTTCCAGGTGTGGCCAGTCCCGCGATGACCATCGCCGCGCCTGCTCGAAGATCCACCGCCCGAACCCGCGCGGGTTTCAAGGCGACTTTGCCCTCGATCATCGCGGTTTTTCCGTTCACCTTGATGTTTGCACCCATTCTCAAAAGTTCCTCTGTGTAGCGAAAACGGTTGTCGAAAACCCCTTCGGTAAGCAGTGAAATGCCGTCTGCAAGGCACATGAGCGCCGCCATCTGCGGCTGCATATCGGTGGGGAAACCGGGATATGGTTGGGTTTTCAGGTTGATCTTCGAAATTCTTCCACAGCGAGACACCGTTACAAAATCATCGCCTTCCTCCACCTCCACACCCATTTCGCAGAGTTTGGCGCTAATTGATTCAAGATGTTTGGGAATGACGTTGGTGATTTTCAGTTTTCCGCCCGTCGCTGCCACCGCAATCATGTATGTACCCGCTTCGATCATATCGGGGATGATCGCGTAGGTGCATCCGTGCAGACTGTCTACACCCTTAATTTTAATGGTATCCGTCCCGGCACCTGAAATCTGACCGCCACAGGTATTTAAAAAGTTTGCCAAATCCACAATGTGCGGTTCCCTTGCGGCGTTTTCAATCACCGTGACCCCCGGTGCGCAGACCGACGCCAGCATCACATTCATTGTGGCACCAACTGAAACGATATCAAAAAAAATATTTGCGCCTTTCAGTCCCTGCGGAGCAGAAGCAGTCACGTATCGGCCATCCATGCGCACCGTGCATCCCAGCGCTTCAAAGCCCTTGATATGCTGATCAATGGGGCGGCACCCAAAGTCACACCCGCCGGGAACACCCACATACGCCTTGCCATATCTTCCGATCTCCGCGCCAAGCAGATAGTAGGAGGCGCGAATCTTTCGAACAAGATTCACCGAAGAGGAACCGCCCTTGACTTCCGTGGCGTCGATTGCCACAGTGTTTTTATTGATCTTTTCAACAACCGCGCCCATATCCTTCAGGATATTCAACGCCACTTCCACATCGTCGATCACCGGCAAATTCTCAATCACACAGCGGTCCTTTACCAAAAGACAGCCGAATATAATGGGCAAAGCGGCGTTTTTCATACCGCTTATTTCTATTTCACCGTTCAGCGGTCTGCCGCCCTGAATCACAATCTTCTCCATTTATCTGTACACGGTCCGTTCGCACGGAATCCTTTCTGCTTGTTTCGTCTTGTTTTGCCTGCAGCGCTAACTCATATATTCTGCCGATTTTTCCCACGGTTTTTCCATCACCCAAAATCTCTCGGACTCGCTATCCAAACAACTCAACCCGTTCCACAAGATCAAACGGCCCAAAAAAGCGTAGCACTGAAAAACGCCGCGCGTCGGATAACCTCAGACATTCGAAAACATCGTGCATCCGTAAAGCGAGTCACACCGAAAAGTTGAACTGCGGTGCAAGCGGGATCGTCCGGCACCCCGGACAATCTGAATCCTTTCGGGAATCGAAATTTTTTTGTGTATCCAATTTATTGTATCATATTTTTTTTCTTCTGAAAAGGGTTTTTTTATATTTTTTCTCTTTCTTTTTTTATCACTTTTGCGATACCCGATTCATTTTCAAAAAAATTCAGAAACAAAGCGTTTCTCCGGTCAAAAAACACTCTGCACTTTCAGTTTATGCATATCCGCAGCCATTGGTTCAGGAGGAAAACAAAGAGGGACTTCCTGCTCCAAACAGAGAAAACGGGAATTCTTTGGGATAAAAACTGCAATCAAACAGATTTTTAACTGCCAGTCTACAGGAAAACAGCGCGGGCATGGATCCTCCCGCTTTGCCGCCGTATCGGCCGTCTCCGTACAACGGCAATTTTCTTGAAGCGAATTGGACTCTGATCTGGTGGGTACGGCCAGTATACAATTTTACTTTCACAAGGGACAGCGGTCCGATCTCGCTTTCAACGGTATCAAGAAGACGGTAAGAAAGTTTTGCATCCCGAACACCGGCGCGCATCCGGTCAGTGACATAGGTTTTGCCGCTTTTGCTGTCTCTGAAAAGCAAATCCTCCAAAACTGCCTCACTCTCTTGGGGACAACCCAAGAGCACCGCTGCATACTCCTTCTCCATTCGTCTTTCCGCCACGGCTTTGCAAAGTGTGGAAGCCATGCGGCGGTTCTTTGCCAAAACCATCACCCCGCCCACATCCCTGTCAAGCCGATGCACCGTGTATATTTCAGGGTTCAAAATTCCCTGTTCTCGATAGTGTTTTTTGAGCAGCAGCGGAACGCTTTGCCGATATCCCGCTTCCTCCGAAAGAATGCCCGCGGGTTTGAGTACTACAACCAAATTCTGATTTTCAAAAAGAATATTCATCTTTTTTCTTCGCTCCTTTTCTCTGTGCGGCGCGTTCACTTTGTTCACTCAATTCGCCGCACCGCGTAGGATCCGGAAGACGTTCACGGGAGGTTTGCGGACTTTCCGTGAACTTACCTGATACCTTCACGGCCTGGCCCCTCGAAGATTCGTATCCGACATCCGTCAAACCCATGCAAATCTTCTTTCACATTTTTTTGACAAGGAGGAGAATTTGTGCTATCATATCTCCGTTCTAAAGGCGGCGCGTCCCACAAGGGAAATTTTTTGAAACGCCCGTCGGAAAGGAGTTGCGCCATGGGCAGAATTTTATTTTCCGGTGCGCTGATGGCGCCGGTTCCCCCCGCTCTGATCACCTGCGGAAGTATGGAAACCCCCAACATCATGACCGCCGCATGGACAGGAATCATCAACACCAGGCCTCCAAAAACCTATGTCTCTATTCGTCCGGAACGTTTTTCTTACGGACTTGTCAAAACTTCCGGAGAACTGGTCATCAATCTGACCACCGAGGATCTTGTCCGGGCAGCGGATTTCTGCGGTGTGCGTTCCGGCAGAAATCTTGACAAATTCGAAAAATGCGGCATCACTCCCATTCCTTCAGTGAAAGTGGGCGCGCCTACCCTGCTTGAAAGTCCGCTGTCTCTGGAATGTAAGGTTTTCGACGTCCTCCCACTGGGCAGTCACCACATGTTCCTGTTGGACGTGGTCGCTGTGACCGTGAAGGAAGAACTTTTGGACAGTTCCGGGAAACTGCGTCTGGAAAAATGCGGTCTTGCGGCCTACGCCCACGGAGACTATTTTTCTCTTGGTAAAAAGTTGGGCAGTTTCGGTTTTTCTGTGCGCAAAAAGAAGGGAAAGAAACAAACAAAGGGACCGCGCCCGTAGCGCGAGCCCTCAAAGAAAGGATCTGTTCCCTTCACATCACGGTATGCATCCCTGCCGACGTCATTCATGTGCATCTGCCTGCCCCTCTTACATTTCGCTCAAGTATCTTCGTTCCGCAGTGCCGACAGCCGATACCTATCTTCCGTTCTTTTTGTTTGTGATCTCTGCGCACGCTATCAAAGAAAAATTATATGTCCCCTCTGTTTGTATCGACAGCAACTTCCGACCCAACACACATTGAAAAACGGCTGTCTGGGGATTCGTTTTTATATTTTTCTTCTCCAAAAGTCCGAATTCTTTGCTGGATTCATTATACTCCTTTCAGCGAAAAAAGTAAAGCGGTTTTGCAAACTTACCGGGTGAAAACATTTCCGGCGAAGTCACCGCTGCGCCGCCGGTCCGTAAGCGATACATATCGACAGAGTTGCCCCTTATAGTTAATCGGCCGCATGCCCAGCGGTTTTCAACCGTCATGGCGGCTCTCTGTTTACGGTTCAAATCTCGCGGGCACAACTTCATGACCTTCAAAAACGGCGCGCATTCATTGCCGTTTCGACTGTTCAACGCTGTTAACAACCGCAACGAAACAGACGGTATCCTGCCGAACACTTCGGCGTAAAAACCCACCTGCAAACAAACTTGACCGTCCTCAACTCTCCAAAAAACAGGGCCTACCCCCATTGGGGATAAGCCTTGTCAACAATCAGAGCCGATAGCCCGTCCGTTTTTTCTCTCTTTGTCCCCTTTTTTATTTTTTACATATACTGTATGGAACAAAAAAAGAAAAAGGAGCGGGCACAATGAAAGATCCGTATACGCATATAACACGTGCTGGAGG
Organism: uncultured Clostridia bacterium; assembly: GCA_947625265.1. Lineage (GTDB taxonomy): Bacteria > Bacillota > Clostridia > Oscillospirales > CAG-272 > UBA11512. The sequence continues at coordinate 46,682 of CANQNM010000001.1, read as the reverse complement.
CAGTTTTGCCTGTATCAACTCAGGAAAAGGTTTCGTCTCCTATTTTGACACATTTCTTGAAAAAATTCAATTCCTTTATATCATCAAAGGGGGGCCAGGAACAGGTAAATCCGGCCTTATGGCATATATCGCAAGAAAGGCAGAGGAACGCGGCGAAGATGTCTGGAGGATCTGGTGTTCCTCCGATCCCGATTCTCTTGACGGTGTGATTTTAAGAAAACGGCAGATCGCCATTGTAGACGGTACCGCCCCACATGTCGCGGAACCTCACATTCCGGGCGTAGACAGCGAAATCCTGAACCTTGGCGCTTTCTGGGACGGAAAAAAACTTCAGGAACATCGAAGGACCGTCGAAAAACTGAACCAGGAGAAAAGTGACGCTTACGGACGTGCGTTTTCACTGCTCCGCGCTGCGGAAAGTCTTCTGGAGGTCCACATAAACCTTCTTTCACGGTATATAAATAAAGAATCAATGGCACGCACCGTGAAAAGAATTCTCTGCACGGATGGTCTTCGCTGCGAACCGTCGCCTGTGCTGACGGTTCCCCTCTGTTCCATCGGTATGCAGGGTTCTATTTGCTTAGAACCTTACATTCAGGAAGCAAAAAAAATTCTTACTCTCCCCCGTTTTTATGGAGTGGATCTCCTTCTTCTTGAAGAACTGAGAAAGAACGCGGAGAAGTTTGGAATCGCGGCGCTGGTTTCTCCGGATCCTCTGACCCTCTATCCAGACAGTCTTTATCTTGTAAAAAAAGGGATCCTCATCCGCAGGGGAGAACCCCTTTCCCTTACAAACGAAAAAGCACTTTCTCTGCGCCGCCTTGCGGCTCTGCCCAAAGGTGATGAAAAGAAGTACCTGCGTGAATTGGAAAAGCGCGAAAACGATCTTTGGAATCTTGCGCAAAAGGAATTCATCGGTATTTCAAAACATCATTTCGAAATCGAGAAAATCTACGGTTCGGCAATGGATTTTTCCGCTGTTGACCGCGCAAAGGAAACGCTGGAAGAATCCGTCTTCTCTTGAGATGCGGAGACTTTCGTACCCAACCGATTTTCAGAAAGTGTAGTCCCTGTTGGTCTTTCGGCCGCTTTGACAAAAAATGCCCGGCAATTTTTTGCCGGGCATTTTTTGCCGGGCAGTTTTTGTCAGGCAGTTTTTGCCGGGCGGTTTCTGCCGGGCATTTTTTGCCGGGCAGTTTTTGCCGGGCGGTTTCTGCCGGGCATTTTTTGCTGGGCAGTTTCCGCCGGGCAGTTTCCGCCGGGCGGTTTCTGTCGGGCGGTTTCTGTCGGGCGGATTTTTTTGGAAATCCCGGTTAGGGATGGAGTCAAATTCTTAAATTTTCAGGTTTGAACCGCTTTTGACGGGAAAAACCCTTGTAAAGCAAGGATTTTTGTGCTATTCTTGGCCTAGATTTTCATGGGAGGTCATAGAGATATGTCGGAAAATTCGAATTTTGTAACTCAGCCGGTCACCGTTCTTCCGGGTGTTGGCAGAGTAAAGGCAGCGCGCTTTGCAAAACTGGGCATTGAATGCATTTCCGATCTTCTGTATCACTTTCCAAGAGGCTATCAGAACAGAGGGGAGATCTCCCGCCTGGGAGAAGCGTCGCTTCTCCCTTACCACTGCGCCACAGTTCTCACCGTCGGGTCGCAGCCCTCCTCCGTAAGATTGAAGGGAGGACGTGTGATGACGCGTTTCACGGCCTTCGATGAAAGCGGGAAGTGTGTGATCACCTTTTTCAATCAGCCCTATGTTCGGGATATTTTTTATCTTGGCACCGTTTTTAGATTTTGGGGCAGAGTGGAAAAAACAGGGAAAAATTTTTCAATGTCCTGCCCAGAATATGAGGCATACGGCGTCAATCGTCCCCTTCCTGATTTCAAGGCGGTTTATCCGCTGACCGAGGGACTCAACGGCAAAGTCATTTCCGCCGCGGTCGCCTCCGCTCTTGATCTTGCCGGCGCGATTCCCGACCCAATTCCCGAAGAAATTCGTGAAACCTACGGCCTTCTGCCCATAAACGAGGCCTTTCGTGCCGTGCACTTTCCAAAGAACTATGAAGAATTGGATCGGGCGCGCAGACGTTTCATTTTTGAGGAACTTTTTCTTTTCTCGCTGGGTATGCAAAAAAGTGCAGAAAAACGCGCGCTCCGAACAGAGGAACGCCTGCATTCTGTGGACATGGTTCCCTTTCTCTCTGCGCTGTCCTTCACACTCACCGGCGCGCAGCAAAGAACTCTTGAGGAAATTGGAAAGGATATGACATCTCAAGTTCCCATGAACCGACTGATCTGCGGAGATGTGGGCTCGGGAAAAACTGCCTGTGCGGCAGGCGCCATTTACATCGCGCTGAAAAACGGCAAACAGGCTGCGCTGATGGTTCCCACCGAAATCCTCGCTTCCCAGCACTTCTCAGATCTTGCCCCTCTGTTTGAAAAACTGGGATTCAAAACGGCACTGCTCATCGGCGCGCTCTCCCCTGCCGCCAAAAAGAAGGTGCGCGCGCAGATCCTGTCAGGAGAAGTTCATCTGGTAATCGGTACTCACGCCATTTTGACGGAGGACACCGTCTTTGATAATCTGGCGCTGGTCATTGCCGACGAGCAGCACCGTTTCGGTGTGAACCAACGTTCCTCCCTTGGCGGTAAGGGGAAGCAGGTACACATGCTGGTGATGACCGCCACACCCATTCCGAGAACACTTGCCCTTATTCTGTACAACGGTCTTGACATCTCTTACATTGATGAACTTCCTCCCGGCAGACAGAAAGTGCTTACCTATGCCGTAGACGAGAGTTACAGAACGAGGCTCAATGGGTTTATCAAAAAGCAGACCGACGAAGGACATCAGGTCTATGTGGTCTGTCCGGCGGTGGATGCCGAGGAGGACAGCGAAAACGGTAAACTGATTGTTTTTGAATGCAGCCCCGCGCAAACCTGCGCGCCGCCCCCGCCTTTGAAAGCCGCCGTTCAGTTTTCAAAAGAACTGCAAAAAGAACTGCCCTCGCTCAAAGTGGGGTTCGTGCACGGAAAAATGAAGCCCAAAGAGAAGGAAGAGGTCATGACCGCTTTTGCCAAAAATGAAATTCAGGTTCTTGTGTCCACAACCGTCATCGAGGTGGGGGTAAACGTGCCCAACGCGACCCTGATGATTGTAGAAAATGCCGAACGTTTCGGATTGTCCCAACTGCACCAACTCCGCGGCAGGGTAGGAAGAGGAACAGTTCAATCCTATTGCGTGCTGGTTTCGGAATGTCAAAAAGAAAGCACAGCGTTTAAGCGCCTGCAAACGGTATGCAAAACACAGAAAGGCATCGAAATTGCGAACGAGGATTTGAAACTGCGCGGTCCGGGGGATTTTTTCCCATCAACGTCCGGGAAAACGACCAGACAAAGCGGCGAATTTTCTTTCAAATTGGCATCCTCCTGCACGGATGCTTCAATACCGGAAAAAACCGCCATGGCTGCGAAAGCAGTTCTTGAAAAAGATCCGACACTCAGCAGTGAGGAACATATTCCCACCTACATGAGAATGTGCAAACTCTTCTCCATTGCGGACAATGTCATAAACTAACAGTTCAACACACAATGCCCGGCATAGAATGCCCGGCATAGAATGCCCGGCATAAAATGCCCGGCATAAAATGCCCGGCATAGAATGCCCGACATAAAATGCCCGGCATAGAATGCCCGGCATGGAAATGCCCGGCATGAGGCGCCTTGCATGGAACGACCGGCATGAGGTGCCTAGCATGAAATACCCGATATGAAAGTCCGCACAGAATGCCGCGGCAACGCGCCTGCGACGGGCTATTCACGCGGCAACGTCCTTCAAAGTCCCTCAAAGTCCTTCAAAGCGGCCCGCGCCATTTTGGAAACCGACATGGGATAGATTGTCCGACATTGCCAACGCCGTACAAATTCCTCGAACCGGCCGCGCCGTCGAACAGCAGACAGGCATGTCGCGCGTTTCCCACGGCAGGAATGTACCAGGGCAGGTATATGCCGTTATGCCGTGAAAAACTGTCAAAGAACCGGCCATCCTTATATTCTGAAACAACGACGCAAAACTTTGAAGTTTTGACGCCGTTGTTTTTTGGAAATTTCGCGCCGTCTTTACATTTCACAATCTGTTTTACACGTGTGAATGTTCAAAAAATTTCCAAACCCTTTTTGTTTGGAAAAATGAAGGCAAAATTTCAACACATCCATACGCACATTCCCATACATTCACGAACACAGTGAAACCGCACAGCAAGACACCTTCCTGCCTTGCAAAGTCCCCTTCCGCCCCTATAAGAAAGTTTTTCGTCGCACAATAGAGGGTCACGTTCCACGATAAAGCCGATGAATGTTCAAAACCGAAAAAAGTTCCGCAAATTCCATCTTTTCAGAAAACCGCGCCCGATTTCGACAGTCTATGCGAGAAAACCGGAGTAAACTTACCAAAAAAGGAGGACAAGCCCGTGAACAGAAAAGATGAGAAAAAGCCGTGGCATTTTCCGCCGTTTGAAAAATATATGTCGTCCTTTAAAAAAATCACAAAGGATGGCGAACTGCGCAAAGCGTGGGGAAGGTCTATTTTGGAAGGCACGGTCTTCGCGCTGGGCGGGTTTCTTTTTTCCTCAGGTGAAATGCTTTTCGGCACATTTCCAATGGGTGTGGCGTTTCTTTGCGCTTCCACCAAAGATTTGTGGTATATATGGGCGGGAGGCTTGGTCGCGTCCTTTACAAGAGGCAACGCGGGCATTCTTTTTGCCGCGATATACAGTGTGGCGCTGGCATTGCGGCTCCGACTGTCGGCGTTTTATAGAGAGCAAAACAGGCTCTCCGGCACAAACGCTCCCATTGGAATCCGGGTAGCAATAGCAACCGTTCTCTCTTTTTCGCTGGGGCTGTACGGCTGCGTGTCAGAAGGTTTTACCGTTCATGCTCTTATGGCCATGCTCTTCTACATGCTTTCAGCAGGCGCCTTTACCTTTCTCTACGCCGGCGCCTTCATGGGTGTCAGCGCACATCCCCTCTATAAAAAGGGAGCGTACGCCGCGATTCTATTCTCACTCATATACAGCGTAAAGGGATTTTCCTTTCTCGCCTTCTCTCCAGCCGTGGCACTTTCCGCACTTCTTTGTTTTTTTATGTGCGAAAAGGGGGATCTGCTCTACAGCGTCGCGCTGGGGGTGATTCTCGGGATCGCCTGTGGGCGGGAGTATGTACCGATATTGGCGCTTCTCAGTCTGGTTTCCGGGGCGCTTTACAAATACAGCAAACGTACGGCGCCCTGGCTGGGGGTTCTTGCGGGATTTGCCTGGTCCTTTTACGCTAGAGGAAGTTCCTCATTTCTATATGTCCTTCCCGATCTTGTCTGTGGGCTGTTGGTTTATATTCCGATCTCTACGTTCTTTTTGAAAAATAAACGCGAATCGGCCGAAAAAACGGCGGATAACGAAAAGAAGAGTGATGAGAATCTTTCGAAAAATCCTATGGAAAACTCATTGGATGTGCTTTCCGAGCGACTTTTCGCACTCTCCGGCAAATTGCGTCTACCGGCAAGAGAGGACGCGGGGCGTATATGTGAAACAGGACTAAACAGAGTCTGTGGAAATTGCAAGGGCGGCTGTTTCAAAGAAGAAGATCGAAAAAAAAGATTGGCCGACACCCTCTTTGAAGTCGGCAAACTCAGCGTAGAATCTCCCCCCTCCCGTCTCTCCTCCGCTTGCACCAAGTGGGAAACGATCTGCGACAACGTCAACAACGACTACGCAGCATACCTGCGTCATCTCTATGAAGCAGACCGTTCGGACTGCTACGCGCGCTGTTATAAAAGCATATCGGAACTTTTGCATGATCGGGAAACTCTTCATAAACAGGAACAGGCGCAAAACGAGAAGGTACAAAAGGATTTTGAACGCGCGCTTCACAGTTTGTCCATTGGATTCGAATCCTGTTTCGTCAAAGGCGAACGCTCCATCGTTCTGCGGGCAAGCGGCGTCTCTGTCTCGGACCTGGGAAAAAGCGCGCCGGAATTGCAAAAACAGTTTGAGCAAAAATGCGGACTTGCGCTTTCTTACCCTGAACTTGAATGCACTCCCCAAAGAAACGAACTGATCTTTAAAAGGAGAGAAAAAATCTCGGCAAAGTTCGGAGCGGCCGCGAAACGAAAGGAGGGAGAAGAGTATTGCGGAGACACCGTATACACCTTCATACAGGATCACTGCTTCTACGCCTTGCTTTGTGACGGTATGGGAAGCGGCAGAGATGCGGCGCTGGTATCAAGAATCGCCTGCCACTTTGTAGAACAACTCTCCCTTTGCGGCGGAGCACTGCCTACCGTGCTCAAAACCGTCAACGATTTTTTGCTGTGTCAAAGCTGCGAATGCTGCACAACAGTGGATCTGATGAGATTGGACCTCTATGACGGAAAATGCGATTTCGTCAAATGCGGTGCGTGCCCTTCGTTGGTGCTGCGGGGTGGAAACACCTTTAAACTCTCTTCCGCCAGCATGCCCGTAGGAGCGGCAAGGGAGGTAAACTGTGAATTGATCACACTGCACCTCAAACCCGGTGACAAAATCCTGCTCATGAGCGACGGCGTCTGCACAGATATGGAAGGCTCCTCATGGCTTTCTTCCCTTCTTTCAGGGAAATTGAGAGAAAACGTTCAGGAGATGGCTGAAGATATTTTGGCAATTGCCGAAAAGGATGAACAAAAGCCGGATGATCGAAGCGTAGCGGTAGTGGAGGTATGCTCCGTTGGATAGACTGGCGACAGGTGAACAGTTCAGAGAAACAAAGGGTTTCCCTCCGCATTCAGAAAAGAAGTGGAAGTTCGTCCAAAACGGTCATTCCGTCTTTTTGAACCTCACATTCTAACGCTCGGATTTCCACTCCCTTTTTCCGCGCCTCCCGCAGCATTCTTCCAAAGTCGGGGTCTGTTTTATCGTTCGGAAGAAATCCCCTGGTTCCTTTCATTTGAACAATGAAAAGAAGTATGGCGCCATATCCTTCTTCCCGTGCACGGATAAGTTCGGACAGGTGTTTCACGCCCCGTTTTGTAGGTGCGTCCGGAAAAAAAGCGACTCCCTGGTACTCTAAGGTGACTCCTTTTACCTCGGCATAGATCTTATTTTCAGGTGTTTCAATATAAAAATCAAATCTGGAATTTCCAAAAGTCTTTTCGGCACGAAGGGAAGATCCGGGAAAACAACCGCGCAGATATTCTCCCGCTGCAATATTCGGCGCAAAACTGTCTATATTGAAAAGGACGTCCTTTTTGTATACCGCCACTACGTCATAAAGAGTTTTCCTTGCAGAACCGTGTTTTTGGGAGGAACCGTGCGGCCGTTCCAAATATACTTTCGCACCGGGAACAAGCAGTTCCAAACACCGTCCGGTGTTCTTGACATGGCAAAGTTCCTCCTTTCCGTCCACCAGCACCCTTGCAACGAAACGATTGGGACGCGCAATAAATTTTCCTTCCCGTATATCCTCATATTTCATTTTCAAACTCCTCTTTCTCTGAAATTTATGGGGTTCCCCGCAAATTTCACACCCTGGATATTTCTTTCCTCCAATCGCGGAACACAGCGCAATTCAGGAAATTCTCTTCCTTTTCTTTTTCCGTTCCGGTCGGTCATCTTTCGGAATTAAAGGTAAAAGAAAAAGGGAACAAAAATACAAAACGGCTGCGTCCCGCATTTTGGGAACGCAGCCTGAGTTTTTAAAGCGGAACTTCCGGTGCGACGACCTGTCCGAACTGCACGCTGCGGAAGGCCTCCTCTATGAGCAAAAGATTGCGCAGCATTTGTTCGTGGGTCACGCACTGTTCCTCTTTTCCGTCGATAGCGGCACAGAAATTTCTGTAAAAATCATGCACATCGGAAGCCGGTCGATCGAGTTCATATGTATCGGTAGTGATCTCATCTCTGGGCGCCATGGTTTTGGTCAGACCCGCGGCGGTTTGTACCGGCAAAACGTCGCTTTCATGCCATGCTTTACAGCGGACGATCTGTGTTTTTTTCGTCCAGTCGGGAATCAGGGCACTCCCATGTTCGCACCTCATGTAGAACCGCGGCATTGCAATGAAGTTGTAGGTTCCCACCTCCACATAAGCACTTGCGCCGTCGTCAAACCACATCGTCAGTTTGAACCCGTCGTCCACTTCCTTGTTGGTAATATGGTCAAAATCGCAGAAGAGTTTCACGACTTTTTTCCCACGCATCACAAGCAGCACCTGATCGATCAGGTGGATTCCCCAGTCATACAGCATTCCACCGCCATATTCCCTGAGTCCTCTCCAGTCACTGGGAATGCCTCTGCTGCCGTGAATCCTTGATTCGATGTTCAAAACTTTTCCGATTTGTCCCGAATCTGCGATTTTCTGCATCGCAAGATAATCCACATCCCATCTTCTATTCTGATGTACCGTTAAAAGTTTTCCCGTTTCTTTAGAAACTGCAATCATTCTGCGCAAAGATTCAGACGTAAGCGTCACAGGTTTTTCGCAGATCACGTGTTTTCCCGCGCGCATCGACCGTATCGCCAATTCCTCGTGCGCATCGTTGGGGACCGCCACCGTCACAAGATCCACCGTTTTATCCCGAAGCACCGATTCAAAACAGTCATACGCATAAACACCCGCTTCGTTTGCGGCCCTGTTGCGCTCTTCCTTGATATCGTATACGCCGCCCAAAGTCAAAACGTCGCTTTTTTGCGCCGCCCGGACATGCCATCCGCCCATGCCGCCGTATCCGATCACCACCAATTTTTTCATTCCAGTCCCTCTGTTTTCCATTGCAACTTTTGCAACTTCAGCGTTTCGAAGGGATTATACACCATCCTCCGATTTTTTTCAAGTATCTTTCAGCGTTTTCCAAAGTTTTTTCTCATACTCTGAAAAATGCCAGAAGCGGAGCGTTTTTGAACTATTTCGTAAGCAGCAGCATTCCGAGAATCAGAAGAAGTTCGCTGTCCGGCTCCCGTCCATCCTTCCTGTCGGTCATCATCAGGAGAATCAAACCGGCCAAGACAATGTCCTCCATAGAAAAACTTCTTCCTGAAAGGGAAAAAAGCGAGGAAAGCAATCCGCCGCTTTTTTCGCGTTCCTCCCGCGCTTCTTTTCCTTCATTTTTCTGCCGGGGAATCACAGAGGGTTCGTCGTACAGCGGACGCCGCGGGTACCGTCTTTCGGTCTGCGGTTTGCTTCTGTTCTCCCTTCGTGGACCTCTTGCTGAAAAAGGCCTGCTTTGAGTTCTTTCTTTACTTTCTTCTTCAAATTTCGCTATATCTGTTTCCGTACCGTTTTCGTCGTCCGTCTGCCCTTTTCTGTATGCCACGCCGCCATAATCGGGAGGCAGATCGGGCGTGCCATTTGCAAATCTTCGACTGTACATTGTCTTACTCCCCTCTCCTGCACCGGACATGCCGCTCTGCAAAACCTGATCAGAAATTCAGCGCACCCAATTGTTCCGCCAATTCCAAAAGCCGCAAAATTTTCAGAACAGTGTCGATACGCTCCTGCCTTTCTCTGCTCATATAAGGTCTGAGAGCCATGAGCAATTGCTTTCTTTGAGCCGATCCGGCACGGTATCCGTCGCCGCCGTGCGTCGACGTCCGGTTTTCAGCATTGTTTTTTTCAGTATATGCGTTCTCATCTTTCCGATATTCCCCTAAAAAGGACGGGAAATTCCGTTTCTCTGAAGTTTGCTCTTCTGCTTCATCCTTTTTTTCGGTTTTTTCCTCTCCAGTTTTCTGATTTGCTGAAAATTGATCAAAAAAGCCGGATTTTTTTAGGTTTGACGCCATCTCCATGGCGCTTTTCAATGCCTCGGGATTTTCAAGAAGTTTCCCGATTGCCGCTGAAAGGTCGGGAACCTGTTCCGCCATTGTCCTAACCATTCCTTTCCTGAATTGATCTCTGTGATTTCTGCGCGGATATGCACCCATCCGTCCGGCGCACGGACCGTGCAGTTGTTCTAAAGCGCGTCTTTTGAACTTCGGTTTCCGACAAACGCAACCGCCTCCAGAGTTTCGGTTTCGACAGCGCAAACGCCCCCGAATCGCCTTTTTCTATTTTTGTCCCTTTGCCCTGCCGCGCTGTTTCCTCAAGGACGGCACGGCAAATGTCGCTTCATACCGTCCTGCGAAAAATCCGTTGACGCCTTAAAACGAACCTTATATTCCTCTGCTTGCTTTCACGAAATTTTCCCTTTCGGAGCGTTTATTTTCCCTGATCCTTTAAAGCGTTCATAATGCTGTTTAAAAGTTTTGGATCAAGCCGTTTTGTCATTTCGTCCAGTTCCGCGTCGTTTGTCGATTGAAGTTTTGACTTCAGTTTTGAAGCGTTTGCCATAGCGGCCATTGCCTGCATTTTACTTCCACCCGCCGCCGTGATCACCGCGTATATCAGAGCGGCAAACTGCTCATCCGGCATGTTTATCGCCGCCGCAAGTTTTTTTCTATCTATTTCCACCGGTTGTCTCCTTTCAAAAACACTTCTCACTTTCATTCTATGCATCTTTTCCAAAAGGTTGTAAAGCAGAAACACCCTTTTATAAAAAACAGATTTTTCTTGACAGAAAAAAAGTTTTGAGTTAGAATGAAGGTGACATATTTGGAGGTATGTATGGAATACAATGTAAACCCTGATACAAAAATTCCCATGATGGTAACCATCCTTTTGGCAGCGCTCGGTCTGGCCCTTGCTTTGACTCCCACCTTCTATACCGGTCTGCCCTCCTACTGTTTTCACCTTCCGGCAATGGTGGTGTTCACCGCCTGCATCCTGATTCTCAGCCGTTTCGTCATGACCGATTATACCTATCAGTTGTACGACGCCGCAAACAGCATGTCCGAATATCCCAAACTCAATATCTACCGTATCAGGAAAAGCGGAAGCCGTATGGTGTACTGCATTCCTTTCAACAACATCAAATCCGTAGAACTTCGCCCCAAAATCAAAAAAGGCCCTATGCCTTCGGAAAATCTGTGCGCCACCATGTTTCCCAAAAACATCTATTGTCTGCGCTATATATGCGACGATCGGGAGGAAGAAATATTTCTGGAATGCGGCAAAGAGTTTGCCGAGGAAATCGAAAAACGCATTCGTGTGTGGAGCACTGTGCGCCCTGAGTGAACCAGTATACACTGCGCATCGGCAGTATGCCATATGTATATACATGCAGACGTCGCCGGCGGAATGATCCGCCGGCGACGTCTGCTCATGCGCAGTTTTCTGTTTTTGCTTTGTTTCCTCTGCATTCCAACTTGCGCTTCCGTTTATATTTTACAGTTTGTACACGTTACATATGCCATAATCCGCACCCCGTCCGCACTTCTCAGGCGCCGGATATCGGCATACTCGGAATCAGAATGTCTGGACACCGGATTTTGCTGTAACCGGGATGCATATCCTCAATGGTGCCACCAATGGCGGCAATGTTTTTCAAAAGTTCGAAGAAATTTCCCGAAACAGTGAAAGACTTTACAGGCTCCGCCTTTTGCCCGTTTCGGATCATGAAGCCCTCGCTCTCTATGGAAAAATCACCTGAAACCACATTCGCGCCTGCGTGAAATCCCTTCATTCCAGTGACGAATATACCTCCCTCTGCCATTTTAAAGAGTTCTTCCCTTGTGTTCTTTCCCGGAACGATATACAGGTTATACACCTTTGTACCAATGGCGGCTGTCATCCGTGCGCCGTTTCCGGTAGAGGCTTTCCCCGCCTTTTTTCCGCTCTCAAGATTGTAAAGCAACGTCTTCAGCACGCCGTTTTCAATCACCGCTTTGGTGTAAGTGGGCGTGCCCTCGCCGTCAAAGGCAATCTGCATGGGATTTCCCTCAAAAAATGGGTCGTCGATGAGAGTCAACCGTTCCGTGGCGATTTTCTCTCCTTCCTTGTCCTTCAAGAGTGACAGTCCCTGTTGTACCTCTTTGGCAAAGAATACCGAGCAGAAGGTAGAAAGAATCTGCTGCATCTGCTTACCCTCAAAAACAATGGGGTAGTTTCCGCTCTGCGGCAACGTTGCGCCGAAACGTTCCGCCGCACGGTTTGTAGCAATTTGCGCCAATTCCTCGCCGGACACTTCCTCCAGGGGCTTGGCTGCGCTTTCAAAACCGTCCCTCTTCTCTTCCCCTTCTTCGAGAACGCTGTATACATAGGCGCCCATGCCTCCGCTGTGTGCCGACAGACGTAAACCTTTGCTTGTATAGAGAAAGATCTCATTCTGCGCCGCATATGCGCCTCCTGACGTTCCATCCGAAATTTTTTCGGAAGAAGCATACGCCGCGTTTCTCATACGCATCGCCGTTTCTTTTACCTCTCTTGCAGAGGGCATGGTGAAGGGAACGCTCTTCACCTCCCTGTACGTCTGTCCACCCTCGCAAAACAGCGCTTCCTCATCCTTCTCCACAAGTTTGGCATTCTCCGCCGCCTTGGACAGCAATTCCATCGCTTCCTCAGGCGTTGCAAGAGTGCTCGACGCCGTTCCGATTTTTCCGCCGATCAACATCCTGACAGACAGTCTGCCGCTCTGTCCCGCCGAAAAGCCCGACAGTTCGTCTCTGAAAGTTTCCGCCGAAAGATCCTCCCCACCTGAATAGTACAATTCAAACACTTCCGCGCCCAAACTCTCCGCTTTTTGTCTTGCCGCCTCATAAAGTTTATCAAAATAAACTTCCGTCATGGTTCTGCCTCCTTTCAGTTTCTGCCGCCGACAGTAATAGATGAAATTCGAATCAAAGGCTGCCCTACCTCATTGGGTACTGAACCGCTGGAAGAACATACTCCCAACTGATCTAATAAGATCAATAATGATTCCACCTCCGAACCGGTTCCGATGAGCGACGCGCCCTTGACGCATTGGACAATTTTCCCGTTCTTTACCAAATACCCTTCGTCCACGCCGAAATTGAAAGCGCCGGTGATAGGATTTACCGAGCCTCCGCCCATTTTCGCCGCATATAACCCGTTTTCAAGGGAAGCAATGATATCCTCGTTTTTATCGGGCCCGTTGGCAATATAGGTGTTGGTCATTCGGGAAGTGGGTTCGTAGGTGAAATCCTGCCTTCTGGCGCTGCCTGTAGAAGGCATACCCATTCTTCGACCGCCCAGTTTATCAATCATATAGGATTTCAGAATGCCTTTTTCGATGAGTACAATGGGATGGGTAGGCGTCCCCTCGTCGTCTACGTCGATGCTTCCCCAAGCGTTTTTTTCGGTGGGATCATCGATCGCAGTGACCTTTTCGTTTGCAATTTGTTTGCCCAGTTTGCCCGCCATCTGAGAGGTACCCGTCGCAACGGCCGTGGCCTCCAGAGAATGCCCGCAGGCTTCGTGGAAAATCACACCGCCGAATCCGTTTTCCACCGCAACCGTCATTTTTCCCGCCGGACAGAAAGAGGCTCCGAGGCGCGCCAACGCTACACGGGAAGCTTCCCTTCCCGTATCCTCCGGACTGATCAACCGGTCAAACATTTCCATGCCCATGCGTCTCCCCGGTCCGCAGAATCCGCTTTCGGTTCCGTTTTGATCCTCTGCAATGGAGGTGCAGGCAAGTCTTGTACGCACCTGACGGTCCTGCACATATTTTCCTTCACTTGTCGCGATGAGAATATTCCTATCAATGTCTATAAGCTGCGCTTTTACCTGCGTAATCCTCGCATCCTTTTCCTTTGCCGCAAAATAACACCTCTTCAGTACCGTCAGTTTTTCGCTCTTGGGCACTTCGGAAGAAATTCTCGCCACCGGACAGCAACTGCCCACCGTTTGTCTTTCCAGATGAATGGAAACACCGGTTTTTCCCTGTCCCAACGCTTCGCTGACCTGCTCCGCCAAGCGCAGCAATCCTTCCTTTGTCAGGTCGGTGGTGGAGCCAAAGACGGTGCGGGTTCCCAGCATTACGCGTATCCCCGCCCCGCAAACTACCGAGTCGTTGATTTCCTCCAGTCTGGAATTCACCATATACAAACTGGAGGACGGTGAACGTTCCGCGAAAATTTCACCGTAGTCGGCACCCGTAGACAGCGCCTTTGCCAAAACTTCTTCACAAATTGCCATGGATAGCATATTCGTTCCCCTCTTTCATCCTTTTATTTCCTTTCATACCGACATTTTGTCATTCCGCGATCTGTTTTTTTCTGTTTCCCTGAAAATCCACAACCGATCTTCTCTTTCTTAGCGACTGGTTCGTGAATTTTTTCGGTACCGTCAACAGACACGCGCAGTATCTGCGCCAGCCTGCAGACAAACCCGCTTTTCAGACGCGAAGAAAGTATCTGCCCCTTTTTTCAAAAGTTTTTGAAGGTTTTTAGGGGACTTTTCCTAAAAAAGTCCTTTAAATGGGGCGCGGGGCAAAACTCCGCATAAGACGTTGTCTTCACTTTGGCGCAGTACCTGCACTTAAAACTTAAAATACTTAAAAAATATAGATTTCAGGTTGAAGCGGCGCCACCGCCGCCGATTCAAGGGACGGCGGTAGGTTTCTCTTTTCGCTGTCTGTCAGGACACCATGGTGGAAAGAATCACCGCAGCCCACTCTCCGTCGTCGGAGATTTTCTCAATCTGCTCTTCCTGAACCGCTTCTTTCATGGCTTTCAGATTCTCTTTACGGGTCAGCATCACCGTTGCCCCCTGACCGTTCGTGTTCCCATAGTAAAAAAACATATCGACAGTGAAAAAAATCTTCTCCCTGTCCCAACCGTTGTCAAAAATCTGTAAAAGACAACCCTCTTTGTAGGATTCACCGCTGCTCGCAATCAGTCCCTCCTCTTTGAGTTGTTCCAAACTTCCCGTTCTGAAGCGCAAACCCTTTCTTTTTGCGTAATCCTCATACATTTTTTCCGCGGCGCTCCGAACCTTCTCATTTTCAATGCTCGAAGTGTCTACGCACAGCACGGTACCCACCGATCTGTCATAGGAAATCCCCTCGCCGCCCGCGCGTATGGCATCATCCTCCACGCACATCAGCGCTTCATAGTATGCCCAAACATCTCCCTTTTTAGAAATAAAATCAAATTTTCCTTCTCCGTCCCAAGGATCCTTCCAATAGTCAAACTGCATTTGCAATCGCAGTTCCATGTCTCCGAGTTTCGCAAGTCCTATCCCAGAAAGAGCCGTCAGCACCGTTAAAACAACAAAAACAATCGCACCGACGCCCAATCCTTTTTTCAAGCGCGCCTCTTTTTCCTTCTTCGTCAAATATCGTTTAGGCACAGTCATTCCTCCCTGTACAGTTTTTTGGAATGTGCATCGTTGTCATACACCGTGTACGGATCAAACAGCAAAGTAAGCGGCTCCTTGTCCTTATAGCGCACCAACATTTCGGAACTGAGAATGATGCGCTCATTATACGCGTTTCCTTTTATCGGGAAATCGTTCCAGTTGGTGCCCAACATGCTCGTAGCGCAAAACACCGCGAAGCCCTCCTTCGAAAGCGCATACGCCTGATCGCTGTTTTTTTGTGTAAACATCCCGTAAGGATAAATAAAGACATGCGTCCTTCCGACGATGGGATACACCTCGTCATTCCATTTTTGTATATCCTTTCTGATATCCTCAACGGTCATGTCCTGGAAACTCTTGTGGGAGTAACTGTGACAGGCAAAGGCAAACCCATGTTCATTGAACCAACGGACAATTTCTTCAGCCTGTTTTACGCTTTCCGTATAGTCGGCACTTCCGGGTCTGGTTCCCCAGCCAAAGAGCCCTTCCCCGCCGGAAGGCGCCACTACGCACATGGCCCCCGAAAGCGAAAAATCGGGATGCTCCTGAACAAAGTTCCAAAGAATGGTGAAGGTTTCGTTGTCATCGCTGTACAACTCACTGCCATCCGCGAATTTCGTATAGGTAACCAATTTCCCGTCAACGACCTGCAGCCGGTCGCTTCTGCCCTTTCCGTGATCCCAGCGCGGATACGCCACATTGTCAATTGAGAGAATAATCGGTTTTTTCCCTTTGGGCACCTTGATGGAATCCTTGATTTTTGCATTCAGTGTGCCTGCGGTGTCGTAGGAATATTCATACATGTAGTCGATGTCGATAAGTATGTAACCGTTTGCGTAAAGTTGTTCGAGCATTCTTCTGAATTCCGTAACAGTCAAACACTCATTGTAAAACACATCTTCCGAATCCTCATACGCCACAAGACAATGGGTAAACAAATGTTTTACATTTTTCGGGTTGAAGTCCACATATGTCACGCCCTCCTCCAAAACTGGCGTATAGGCGGGCAGCCCATCCTTTCCATAGCGAAACCCGTTGGGAATATCGTTTTTGCCTCTAACAGTCACCGGGATCTTCGCCGAACACTCTCCGCTTTTTGAGCAAACCTCAAGCGTAGCGTTTCCCTTCTTCACAGCGTGGAGTTTTCCTCCTTCGCAGACCATCACCCCAGTGTCGGAAGAGGTATACAGCACCTTTTCCGTAGCATTCGCCGGTTCAATGATCGGGCAAACCGTCCGTTCCTCTCCGATCACAAGATCTACGAACACCGTATCAAAGGAGATCCGACTGATCTTCACAGTGTCATCGTTGACGCCTGAATTCGATGGCGACGTCTGGGAAGAAGGTGAGGCGGGAGTGGAAACCGAGGTATTGGGGAAACCCGAACTGGGAAAGGAGAACCCGCTGCCTGACGGCGAAGAGTCATCATGGGTGAAAAGTTCGGTTTGTGACGTCTTCGACGCCGTTGTTGTAGAATCTACAAAGGGAGTCTTCCTTGTGCACCCCAAAAAAGAAAGCAAAATTGCTGCAGCCAACGATCCCGAAATCAGAATTCTCTCACAACGATTCATAAATAACAGAACTCCTTTCAGCCTACGGTGTAAACGTAGGTACGATTTCTTTTTTCTCTTCTCAGAACCCCACGTTCGGTAAGAAACCTCAGCGACGCCCACAGTTTGTAGCCCTTCTTTGAAATCAGTCCGGAAAATTGTTCTCCCGTAAAACTGTCGGGACACCCGGGCGGCAACAACGCCGCAAAATCATCAGACACTGAAAATTCATAGAGATCTACAGGCGTTAAGGGGACTCTGTCGGCCCGATGGGCTCCCCTTTTTCCGCCGTTTCCCCAGCCATCCCGTATTTTGTATTCCCTGCCGTCATAGAGAAAAATCCAAATTTTAAAATTCTCCCTCTCACAAAATTCCGACAGGTAAAAAAGTTCCGGAAGTGCGTCGCAAAGCCTTCCTGTTTTTGGACTCCGCCTTCCCTTGTCTACCGCGCCAGTGACGGGATCAATCCAAAAAAGTTCTTTTTTGCGCATCACCGGACAAACCACAGTCACCGGGTATTGTTCCAAAAGCGAGGGCAATCTTTTTTTCAATGCCGCATATCCGCCGGTCTGAATTTCGATGATTCCCCTTTTTCCGAAGATGTCGGCGACATATCTGCCGATCTTCTGCTCCTGCAAATCCCCCGCGTCCGAAAAATAATTTTTAAGCGTGGCGTGAAGAACCTTTTCTCCCAAGGTTCCGATACTCTCTCTTGAACGTTTTTCAGCGTCCGACCGGGCGCGTTCAAATCGCGCCGCGTCAATTTGTAAACGACACATGTAAGCACCATTCCGCTGTCGGTTCTTTAAAAATCCGCCCTCCGCGCAAAATGCCGTTCCAAAAAGCGTCTGGAATAAGGGATAGGGAACAAGGGAAATGAGGGACAAAAACAAAAAGCAAATACCGTCGGATTTTCGTTCAAAGGCACGCGGAAATTCCGATATTTGAAAAAATGTTCTTAATTGCTTCAACAGCATGCGAATAGATTGTAGCATTTCTACTGTAAAATGTCAACGAATTTTTTCACCGTACAGTATGAAAATTTCACAAAACCGAAAAATTTTTCCCTTTTACCCGTCTATGAAAACTTCTTTCATTTCTTTGAAAATTTCTCTTGACAAACGACCTTCGGCATACTATAATTCAAGAGTAATTCTCAAATTCAGGAGGAGTATCATGGGGAAATATCAGACGGAACAGAAAAAACGCCTGATTTCCTATATGCGAGAACACAAAAACAGGCAATTTTCCGCGGAGCAGCTCTCGGAACTGTTGTCACAGGACATTTTCGCGGAAGGAAAAGTTCCGGGCAAAAGCACGGTATATCGCCTGGTATCCGATCTTACGAAGGAAGGTGTTCTGCGCCGTTTTCCAAAAAACGAGGGACGGGGCTGGCTGTATCAATACCACCAAATGTCCGACTGCTGCGGTCATCTGCACCTGAAATGCAACCGCTGCGGAAAACTTCTGCATCTTGAATGCGGAATGAGCAAAGAACTTCTTACACATATTGAAAAGGTACACGCCTTTGAAGTGGACAACAACGCCACGGTGCTTTACGGACTCTGCGCCTCATGCAAGAACAACTCCCTTGAGAAAGGTTCTTTTGCAGAAGATTCCCCCGGACGGTTCTCTTTCGAAAACGCGGAGCGGGCGGACGCTTTCCTATACAAACCGGCCTGTCAGGGCGGGCACGCATCGAAGCATCAAAAATAAAAAAGCCTGCGGGGTATGTCCAAAAACGCCTGAATTCCCTGTTTTCATTTCCATAAAGGAAGAGTCCAATTTCTGAATGCCCGTTTTCATTTCTAAAAAGAAAGAATCCAATTCCTGAATGCCCGTTTTCATTTCCAAAAAGGAAGAATCCAATTCATGAAAAAATTTTTAAAGTTCGTTTCTGTTTTCCTGCTTTTTTCGGTTTTTGTTTCCCTCTCATCCTGCCAATCCGTTTCTCTGAAAGACAGAGAGAAAAAAGAAAAACCGTACATTGTCTGTACCGTTTTTCCGCAGTATGATTTTGTGCGCAATATCACGGGAGACAAAGCCACAGTGGAACTTCTGATCCCTCCAGGTGCGGAAACGCACGCCTTCGGGCTAAAGGATCTTTCGGTAAAAAAAATCGACGAACTGTACAACGCCGACCTCTTTGTGTGCGCGGGGGGCGAAATCGACGAACAGTTGGAGAAGGAACTAAAAAAGATGCTGCCCCAGTCGGTCCGTTTTGCTGAACTCACCCAATTTGCAGGCGAACTTCTTTTGGAATCCGAAGCAGAAAACGGGGAAGATTCGAAAAAAGATGAGGTGCACCGCTCTGAGAGCGAGGAGGACTACGACGGTCATGTGTGGACCTCGCCTAAGAGAGCATGCGCGATTGTAGCCAAACTAACTGACGAAATCTGCGAAACCGATCCGAACAACCAGGCGTTCTATCGCGAAAACGCCCGGGAGTACCTTTCCCAACTTGAGGAACTGGACCGACTTTTGGAAGATACGGTTTCGGGTGCAAAATTCAGAACCCTGATTTTTGCGGACCGTTTTCCCTTTCGATACCTCTGCCACGACTACGGTATCGAGGCAGACGCCGCCTTTGAAGGATGTTCCACCGCCGTGGAACCGTCGCTGATGACACTGAACCGCCTCTACGAAAAAGCGATGGATTTGCGTTTACCCGCCATTCTTTATACCGAAACCGGCGACCGGTCATACGCCGAAAATCTTGCGCAAAAAATCGGCGGAAAAGCACTTTTGCTGCATTCCTGTCATGAAATATCGGCAAAAGAATTTCAAACGGCAACATACCTTTCTATGCAGCGTCAGAATATCGAAACGTTGAAAGTTGCATTGGGTTCGGGGGAATAAAGCCGAAAACACGGGCAGTCCGCAAAGGACAAAAAGCGGAAAAGCACGGCAGGCGAAGTTATAAATATAAAATTTAGGGAAGGTTACCCCGGTACAGTTACATTTTTTCGGGGAAAGCGGTAAAACAGCCATGTCGCTGATTTGTTTTAGGGACGTCACACTGGGATATCAGGGACAACCTGTCGTAAAAGATATAAGTTTTGAAATCTTTCAGGGGGACTGCCTGTGCGTGACGGGGCAAAACGGCTCCGGAAAATCCACTTTGGTCAAAGCGTTGCTGGGATTCGTCTCTCCGATGCAGGGAAAAATCATAAAGGACGGGACTCTGAAAAATGCCGTCGGATATTTGCCCCAACAGCAGCCCGCACAAAACGATTTCCCCGCGAGTGTACGGGAAATCGTGCTTTCGGCCTTCCAGGGCAGAAAAAAATTCTTTTCCTTCTACACAGCAAAGGAAAAACAACTAGTGGAAGAAAACATGGAGAAAATGCAGATCACCCATTTGGCAAACCGTTCGTTTAAGGAACTGTCCGGCGGTCAAAGACAGCGCGTGCTTTTGGCAAGGGCTCTGTGCGCCGCCACCCGCATGCTTCTTTTAGACGAACCGGCGGCGGGACTGGATCCCATCGTCAACGAAAAACTGTACGAAACCATCGCCGATCTCCGGAAGGACGGCATGACCGTCGTGATGGTTTCACATGACCTCGACCGCGCGCTCCCCGTTTCCTCTCACGTTCTGCAGTTGGGACAAACAATGCAATATTTCGGCCCAACGTCGGAATTCGATCCGGAATCTTCCCTAAAGGAGGAAAGTAAGAATGCAGATCGAAATTTCTCTTGAGACGCTTTTCAGTTCCAACCTCGCTCCCCTGCTTCTCAAAGCGCTTGTGGTGGGTCTTCTCACCGCCGTCTGCTCTGCCATTCTCGGCGTTCCTCTCGTTCTCAAGCGCTATTCCATGATCGGCGACGGGCTGTCGCACGTGGGGTTCGGCGCTCTTGCCATCGTCACGGCGCTTGGCGTCAGTCCCTCCTCCCGAATGCTCGCCGCCCTTCCGATTGTAATTCTGGCGGCCATATTCCTTCTTCTTCTCTCCGAGAGCGGAAAAATCAAAGGTGACGCCGCCATTGCCCTCATCAGTACCGGATCGGTTGCGGCGGGATATATCATTCTGAACATCACAGGACAGGGCGCGGGCGATATCTGTTCCTCGCTGTTCGGCGCCTCCATTCTCACACTGCAAAATATGGATGTGACCCTCAGCGTACTTCTTGCCACAGGCGTCCTTCTCGTCTTTGTTCTGCTCTTTTCAAAAATTTTCGCCGTTACCTTTGATCCGGTGTTCGCCCGATCCTCCGGCGTACCGGTTTCTCCCCTAAATATTCTTTTGGCGGTGCTCAGCGCTGTGACCGTTGTGGTAGGCATGAAAATGATCGGCGCAATCATGATCTCTGCCCTGATCGTCTTTCCGGCTCTTTCCGCCATGCGCATCTGTAAACGGTTCCGGCAGGTGATCTTTTGCGCCGCGGGACTTTCAGCGCTGAACTTTCTTTTGGGACTGTTTTTTGCCGCCACTGTCGAGTTCCGCGTCGGGGGGCAGACGTCCTCCTTGCCCATCGGTCCCTGTGTGGTATTTTTTAACGCTTTGACATTGCTTCTATGTATGGGCGCACAACGTTTCGTAAAAAAGAAGGAAACTCCGTTGGCTTCCGAAAATGCGTCTGAAAAAGTAAAGAATCCAAACAAACAGTAAAATTCTTCGGGAAACCCCAAAACGGTTTCCCTTTTTTGCAGAAAAGCATTTCATTGAAATGTCCAAACATACGTAGATTTCGGCGCAGCGCACCCTGCGCAGCGGTCACGGAAAATTCGTCTCCGTCATTTCCTGATTTCGTAAAATTAAATATATTTATTCACATAAGAGGGGAAAAGTTCAATTTCATGTTGACAGTGGAAGAAGAGAATGGTATACTGAAGGGGGTTAGGCACTGCTGCGGTCTTAAAAAGAGCGTTGTAATCCAAAGGAACAAAACACCGTCAGAAAAGCAAATCCCCGTCAGGTTAAGGGTGCAAATTGAATTTTGAAAGGAAGATTTGTCGTGAAAAGATCCGAAATCAACGCGTTGATCAAAGAAAATCATGCGTTTATCGAAAAAATGGGATTTAAACTTCCGCCTTTTGCCCACTATACGCCCGAGAAATGGAAGACACTGGACCATTCTTACGACGAAATCCGGGAGCGCATGTTGGGATGGGATGTTACCGACTACGGACAGGGAGATTTCAAAAAAATTGGACTCTTTCTTTTCACGCTTCGCAATGGAGACGTCAGGGATCCCGACTGCCCCAAAACCTATGCCGAAAAGTTGCTCATTTCAGACGAGGAGCAATACTCGCCCATGCACTTCCATTTTAAGAAAACCGAGGACATCATTAACAGAGGCGGAGGAAATCTTCTGGTGAAACTTTTCAACAGCGACCAGGAGGAGGGTCTTGCCGAAACGCCGGTGACGGTGGTTACCGACGGAAGGATCCGCACCTTCCCCGCAGGATATGAACTTCTGCTGACGCCCGGCGAGAGCGTCACCCTGACTCCGGGGCTGTACCATTCGTTTATGGCACAGAAAGGACACGGAAAAGTACTCATCGGAGAGGTATCAAAAGTCAACGACGACACCTGCGACAACAGATTCTATGAAAACATGGGGCGTTTCCCTGAAATTGAGGAGGATGAGCCCCCCTACAGACTTCTGTGCAATGAATACCCCCCGGCGAAATAGTCTTCGCCGGGAAAAGTATTTCCCGAAAGGGACGTCACACCATCCTTAAAAACCGGAAAACCTGTTTGAAAGAAAGGAGAATTCCCCGCGCCGGGGATACGGAACCACCATGAAAAAAGTTCTTGTTTTCGGTGAAATTTTATACGATCTATTTGAAGAAAAGGCAGAAGTGGGCGGCGCTCCCTTCAACTTTGCCGCGCATTTCGCTTCGCTCGGAGGAGATGCGGAACTGGTTTCCGCGGTGGGTAAAGACGCGCTGGCGCACATGGCGCAGATTGAACTGGACAAAAAGAAAGTGGGACGCAAATATGTAGCGCGAACCGATCTTCCCACCGGATACTGCCAGGTAACACTCAAAGACGGAAGTCCCACATACAAACTGGCAGAGGGCGTGGCATTTGACCACATCCCGCTTCCACAAATTGACGAACACTTTGACGCACTCTATTTTGGAACGCTGGCACAGCGCTCTGTCTCATCTCAAAACACCCTGTACCGACTTTTGGAGGGAAGCTACGAGGATGTTTTTCTGGACGTCAACGTGCGTAAACCTTTTTACAGCAGAAACCTTCTTGAAAAAAGTATTGAGAAGGCAACGATGATGAAAATCTCAAGAGAGGAGGCATTTGTTCTCCTCCCCTATACCGCGCCTGAAGACTATTGCAACACCATCATGGCCCACTATCCACACCTTCGTCAGGTGATCCTCACGCTGGATAAGGACGGCTCCATGGTCTGCGACAGAACGAAAGGAAAATTTTTTTCTCCCAAACCTCAATCGGTTGCCGTGTCTACGGTGGGCGCAGGCGACGCTTTCAGCGCCTGCTATCTCTACCATCATCTTTTGAAGCACGACATTCCCACCTGTCTCACCGCGGCGACGCTGCTGTCGGACTACGTGGTAACCAAACTGGGCGCCGTTCCGGAACTGCCGGAAGAACTGAAAAAACAGATTGTTTGAGTGGAGGCGCTTCCGCGCCTCAAACGCGCTGAAAAGATTTTGCGCAGATAACCGACGCAGGGTGCACAGTTGGATCCACTTCAAAATTCAAAATAAGAATCCAAAGAGAATTCTCTGCATTTCGGAACAACAAACACACGGGTGGGGGAACCCTTTTACAAAAAATAAAGGCAGGCACGGGCACAGACACAGGCGGGGCGGCGACGCCTTGCTGTTTTTCACATGCTTTTCCCCTGTTGGGACGCGCATGGCGTCCATAAAATCATTGCAGCCCGTCAATCATCAAAACACTCGGCGGCGGTGCCGTACATTTTCGAACAAATTTTAAAAAGGGGTATAGGAGATTGGTTTTATGAGTGAAGAAGAGAAGAAAAAGAGAAAATTCTTTGCCGTATCCAACGCACATCTCGACACCCAATGGAACTGGACGGTTGTAGACACCGTGCGAGACTGTATCAAGAACACAATGGACTACAATTTCGCGCTCTTCAAGAAATATCCCGGGTACAAACTGAATTTTGAGGGCGCTTTCCGTTACAGTTTGATGAAGGAATACTATCCGCAAAAATACGCAAAAGTCAAAACATATGTACACAAGGGAAATTGGAACCCGGTAGGGGCAACGTGGGACGCTATGGACGTCAACGTCCCATCGGGCGAAGCACTGATGCGCCAGATTCTCTACGGAAACAACTGGTTTGAGAAAGAATTCGGCATACTCTCCAAAGACATCTTCCTGCCCGACTGTTTCGGTTTCCGGGCGTCCCTGCCCTCGGTGGCGGCACACATGGGGCTGATAGGGTTCTCCACGCAGAAATTGGTCTGGGGCGCCGGGTCCCCTCTGCTTTCAAAAGACGGCGCGGTACTCCCGCCTATGCCGCAAAGTTCCCTGCCTAGAATGGATTTGGGCAGATGGAAAGGTCCAGACGGCAAGTGGATTTTTGTTTCGCTTTTAGAGGGAAATTACACCTACAATTTTGACGCCAAAGGCGACGAAAGACCGTTGGAGGCACGGGAGGAAATCGCCCGCGCCATCGAGCACAACGAGAAATACGCAGGCGTTCCCAGAAGAAGCATGTACTTCGGCACGGGCGACTATGGTGGATCCTGCACGGACGGTTCAGCACGCCTTTTACAGGAAGCTCTGGATCGTCAAAAGAATGGCACAGTCGCATCCCACGGGGCTTCGCACGATGCAGAGTCTCTTGACGGCGCAGAGTCCCTTGGCGGCGCATATCCGCCGTATGAGGTAATTTCCGCCTCCCCCACGGATATTTATGAGGGACTGACCGAAGAAGAGATTCAAAACCTCCCGATATACGAGGGCGGACTGCTGATCCCCCACGGTTACGGGGCGATGACCAGCCACACCGCAATGAAACGGCTGAACCGTCAGAATGAACTGCTTGCCGACCGTACCGAGCGCGCGGCAATCGCCGCAAAATTCCTTGCGGGAGAGCCCTATCCCAAAGAAAAACTCACGGAAGCGTGGAAAACTTTTCTTTGGCACCAATTCCATGACGATCTCACCGGAACGTCGGTGGCAAACGCCTATATATACTCCCACAACGATATGCTTCTTGCCCACAATCTCTTCGGGGGTGAACTGC
This sequence comes from uncultured Clostridia bacterium, assembly GCA_947625265.1. Lineage (GTDB taxonomy): Bacteria > Bacillota > Clostridia > Oscillospirales > CAG-272 > UBA11512. The sequence continues at coordinate 21,704 of CANQNM010000001.1, read as the reverse complement.
AAAACGCACTGTCGGCAGTAGGGGAAATCTTAGACACTCGGGGAAAAGGCAAAGCGTATCTGGTGTTCAACTCCTGCGCTTTTGAACGCAGGGAAACGCTGGAACTGCCCTTCGAGGGAAAAAATGTCTGCGCTTATGCCCACGGGGGAAAGGAGCGTCTTCCCACCGCCTTTGCCGCGACATCGGCGGCATCTGCGGCATCCCCGGCACCTGCGGCATCCCCGGCACCTGCGGTATCCTCGGCATCCGCAGAATTCGCCGCTTCCGGCACACTCGGCGTTCCCGAAAAAAAGGCGGCGTTCACGGCGGTTCTTCCGCCCTTCTCCTTCACGGTCTTCCATTTGCGCGATGAAAAGCGAAGACAAAAGACTTCCCTGAAAATCGGCAAAAGTCTGCTTGAGAACGACTGTCTGAGAGTTCGTTTGAACCGTCAATACAACGTCTGCTCCATCTATGACAAACGGTTAGGAAGGGAACTGCTCTCCGCGCCCGTGTGTTTTGAAATTCTCCCCGACAGCAGCACCGTCTGGCCATCCTGGGAATACAATTTTGAAGATTTCAAAAAACGACCGGCGTTTCCGGGTAAAGGGGAATCTTTGGAGGTGCTGGACTGCCGCCCGGTATACGTAGGGCTGAGAATCACAAGGAAGTATAAAGACAGCATTTTTGAAACTACCATCAAATTGTCAAACGGGAGTACCAGACTGATTTTTGAAAACAGGGTTCGCTGGTATGAGCGCGCTTCCAACCTGTTCATGCGCTTCCCGCTCGCAGCGGAAAATGACTGCGCGCTGTTTGACAGCGACCCTGGCGCGGTCGGGGGGTACAACACTGACAGGTATCCCTATTTCATGCACAACGTGCATCTCTGGGCGGACCAGAAGGATCGCTCGGGGACGTTCGGCGTGATCCTTTCCAACGACTGCAAATACGCCATGACCAAACCTGACGACCGCACGCTTTGCCTTGCGCTCATTCATACGCCGAAAGGCGGGTATCTGCCCGCATCCGGACAGGATTGGCAGGATTTCGGGCAAAACCTCTTCACCTTCGCCATCGAAGGATACGGCACGGAAGAGGAACGCTTCCAGGCAATTCAACACGCCGAAGCGCTGAACAACCCTCCCGCGGCCATCGCCGTTCCAAGCGCGCACAAAGGGACGTACTCTTCTATCTCCTTCTTGAAACTCTCGGGCGAAGGTGCTGCTCTGACCGCCGTAAAGGAGGAGGAGAAGGGAGAACTGGTCATTGTGCGCGTGCGGGAAACCGAAGGCAAAACGCAAAGAAATCTGCGCGTCGAACTACCGCACTGCGATATTCTGGAGTTGTACGCCTGCGACGGATACGAACGGATGGGGGAGTCTCTGCCTCATGAACGGCGGGCGTTCACCTTCGATCTTTCAGAATATGAAATCAAAACCTTCGCTCTGCGCCTTCCAAAGAAGAGGAGCAGAAAGAAAGAGGATCTCCCTGTAAATCTTCCGATGAATCTTCGGCTTTTCACAAATCGTGGGGAAACCGCTTTGGAGGAGATCAACCTGCCTATGGAACTCTTTCACCGCCGGATATGCGCAGCGGGCATTCTCTACCGCCTGCAAAAGGGTCAGGAAAACGCCTGCGTCTGCCAGGGGCAAAAAATCGCCCTTACAGGAAAACGCAGGTATCTGAGAATTCTTGCAGCGTCAAAAAACTGCCGGAAAGAAGCGGTGTTCACGGTGGACGGCAGGAAGGAACGACTTTCCATCGAGCCGATGCACCGTCCGGTGGGAAGCGTCGAATCAGTGATCTCGGGCAGCGTCAATCACGTGACAAAAGATCCGGTAGCCGCGGTCTTCACGCACACGCATAACGGAAAAGGAGAGGACAATTTCTACGATTTCGCCTATTTCTTCACCTGTGAACTGTGCATCGACGGCGCAAGGGAAGTCATTCTTCCGACAGACGGAGACGTTGTACTGCTCGCCGCCACAGAAACCGACAGGAAATACAGCAACCACGAAGTGGAACTCTACGATTCCTACGGAGAGGCAGAACAACCCCCGGTTCACCGCCTGACGACGGAAGGATGCACCGGAGGGGATGGCGACTATCCGGAAGGCGCGCTGATCCTTCTGCGCGCTCCCTATGTCAAAAACGGCGCGATCTTCAAAGGATTTGAAGGCGCCGGAACGAGGAACGGCGACGGATGCTTCACCGTCGTACAAATGGGGAAAAAGGACCTTTTTGTGAAAGCGGTATACAAGGAGTTGGGCGAAAACCTGGCATTCCAGAAACCGTGCAGGGCAAACGACGAGGTCAACAGAAGAGAACGGGCGGAACTGGCGCTCAACGGCAACGGCCATACCAAATGGTGCGGAAACCGGGATGAGAAGGGAGTCTGTACCCTGACCGTAGATCTGGAGGAGCCAAAAGAAATTTCCTCGTATCTTCTCTGCCATGCGGGCACCGTCGAATCCAAACTGTGGAACACGGTGGATTTCGACATTCTGACAAAGGTGCGCTCAGGCGATCCATGGACAGTCATTGACAGCGTGCGCGACAACAGAGAGGATGTAACCCTCCGATCCTTCCCCGCACAAAAGGCGCGCTATGTCATGCTGCGAATTCTCACGCCCGCACGGGACGGGGACAGCCACGCGCGCATTTACAGTTTCCAGATTTTCAAATAGGATACCGTACCTCCGGAGTGCCGCCGCGCAGCCGCAAATTTCGCCTTTGGGCGCCCAAAAACTTCGGAACTATACAATCCACACAAACCGTCCGGAGAAAACTCTTTCAATGGTAAAAAGTTTTCCCCGGACTCTTTTTTAAATCTTTATTTGAATTTGATACGTTGGCCGCAAGACAAAAAATTTTCGTGTTTTCCACAGGGATTTTCAAAAGCCGACTTTTCGACTTTTGAAAAGCATCTGAAATTTTAAAGGATTGCCGATCTTTCAGTGGAAACGGTTTTTTTAAATTCTCCGCCGAAATTCTATGAATCGAGCGAAGCGAGATTCAAAAGGAAAGCCAAAAGTCCACAGTCACAATTTTTCTGTCATCCCGCAAGAACCTCTCAGCAAAAACTTTTTTGAAATTCTTGTTTCCCTTGCCGCCAGTTTGTACGAACCGACAGGGAGAGGATTCAATCTTCCCCAAAAAAAGTTTTTATAAAACATCACAAAGGCTGCCGCAAGCGGCAGCCTTTGCACCGCGGGTTTTTAACCCACAGAACGAATCTTATTTGCTCAAAACTTTTTTGGACACCACAACAGCGGATCCGAAGAGCGCAACGATTGCAAGAACCGCGATCATAGCGGTGTGCTCGCCACCTGCAGGGGGATTGACATCAGGTTTCTGGTATTCGTCATACTGATGCTCGGGATTCTCCACGACCCACACATCATTTCCCTCGGGAGGAGTAGAATTGGCAGCAGTCGAAGTCGTAATCGTATCAAACGCACCCTGCGCAGAAGTTCCTTTATACTTCAGCGTATCTCCAGAATACATCTCCAACGTGACAGTGTACTTATGATCCTTCACAGGAACGATTCCATAGTGGCAGACAGCCAATCTAAGGAACGTACCGTCACTATAAATCTCTTTGCCTTTATCCACATCAAAAGCGTATTTGGAAATAGTATATGTCTTTTTGGCAGTTTCGTCAACGATGACAACCTTCATGGTTAGTGCGCCAGATTTCAACTGTTCAGCGATCTCCTTGGTTGTTCCGCCTACGAGGAACCATGTATTGCCAGTCCAGTTTTCAATTTTGCCATACTGAGACGGCTTGACGTCCAATTTTACAACAGAATCCGCATCTCCGGCAACAGTGAACACCGCCTTGTCAAATCCAGTTTCCATGCCGCCCTTTTCTTTCCAGTTGTAACTGTTCACGGTAGAAACCACTTTGAAGTCTTCCAGAGTCTGGTTAGTCAAAGTCACTTTTTTGATTGCATTGCTATCAAAAACAACACCCTGGCCAAAAGTTTTGATAGGGCAGCCAAAAACAATCTCTTCAAGCGCTTTACAATAAGCAAACGCATCCATCTCAATCGTTTCGCACTTAGTACCTGTGGTGATTTTTTTAAGATTGTCACAGTGAGCAAACGAGCCTTTGAAAATCGTCGTCACAGCGTCAGTAATAACAACCTCTTTGATGTCGTTTCTCTTGCTTGCCCAAGGAAACTTGTCAATATTTTGGTTGCCATCATAATCGCATTTCATATCCTTGGATAGCGTCAACTTGCCGTTGTTATCCAGTTCCCAGCCGTCGTCAGCGGAACTGCCGATGGTGAATACCGAGAAAGCAACTACTACCATCAAAATTACAAGCGCCAGTGAAAGAGTCTTTTTCATAGTATTTCTCCTTTTACAAAATTTTCATGGGGGATCCCCCATCTCTGTCTGTAGTATAGCATACTCTCATTGAAATTTCAAGAGAAAATTTCAAAAAAATTTCAATATTTTCACCGGTTCAACATATTCTATTTCTCTTATGAAAAATGTAGGGTTTTTCATGAATTTTTCCGCTTTTTTCTTTGCATTTGGCCGTAAATTGAAGAAGTCCGACATATTTTCACAGTAGTTTGTCAATTCCGCAAATACCGCGACGGTCTGCGGAGATTCCAAGAGTCCGAATTGAAGGCAACCCGACCCGTTCGGTGTTTTTGGACCAAAAATAAAGAAAGGCCGCCGTGAACGGCAGTCTTTCTTTTATGTTTTCTGTTTGCAAATTATCTGCTCAGCACTTTTTTGGACACTACAACGGCAGAACCGAAGAGCGCAACGATTGCGAGAACCGCGATCATAGCGGTGTGCTCGCCACCTACCGGAGGATCAACGGGATCATCAGAGGAGTTATTGTATTCATCATAGTAATGAGTAGGATTCTCAACAACCCAGAAATCCTTTCCGTCGGGAGGATTGGAACTTCCGGACACCTTGTCAAACGCACCCGTTTCAGACGTGCCTGCATATTTCAAAGTACCGCCTTCGGAAAGTTCAAGCGTGACAGTGTAGGCGTGCCCTTTCACAGGAACAATGCCATAATCACAGACGGCAATTCTCAACATGTTTCTACCGCTAGTATCGCTATAAATTTCGCTTGTGGGTTTGTCAAACGCATACTTGGAAATAGTGTATGTTTTCTGGTCAGTCACATCAACGATCACAACCTTCAGATCCAACTCTTTGTTCTTGAGTTTGTTGCTGATCTCTGTGGTTGTTCCGCTAACAAGGAACCATGTAGCATTACTCCAGTTCTCAATTTCGCCGAACGGAGACGGCTCGACATTCAATTTTACAACAGGATCCACATCTCCGGTAACAGTGAACTCCGCCTTCTCAAAAGAAGTGTTGTAGGGTTTCACCGCAGCAACAGCCAAGAACGCTTCCTTGGACTGATCAGTCAAAGTCACTTTTTTAACAGTGGATGAATACACAATGCCCTGACCAATAGATTCGATGGGACCATTGAAAGTGATGCTTGCAATCTCACCACAATAGGAAAAGGCATCCTGCTCAATAGTAGTGCAGTCTTTGCCGACTTCCACCTCAGCGAGGTTTTTACAGCGCGTGAACGAAAAAGCGGGGATTTTTTCCACGCCGTCAGCCACAACTACTTTGGTGATCTCGTCCCTCTTATCCGCCCACGGGAAAGTATCATTACCCGTAGCATATGTGCCGCTTATCTCCTTTGTTACGGTTAAAACGCCGTCCTTCAAAGTCCAGCCGTCACCGTCAGCAGCACTGCCGATGGTAAAGACCGAGAAAGCAGCGACTACCATCAAAACTACAAGCGCCAGTGAAAGAGTCTTTTTCATAGTATTTCTCCTTTACAAAATTTTCATGGGGGAATTCCCCATCTCTGTCTATAGTATAGCATACCCGTATTGAAATTTCAAGAGAAAATTTCAAAAAAATTTCACTATTTTCTTTCACCCCCGCTGAGCGTCACATTTCCTTTTTTCTATGAACCGGGTCGCTTCGAATTTGCAAAAAGGGTTATCGGCGAAAAGACAACGACAGGGGAATAGGGGAACCGAAAGAAGAAAGACCGAAGACAAGGGAACCGAAAACCACCGATACACGGCGATCTCCGGTTCTCTTCTATTTTCGACTTTCAAACTTTCCAACGTCAGACAGTCCACCGCACGCTGCGCGGTTTTGTACGGTTGTACGGCCGCATTGGCTGCCCGGTCGCACAGCGCCCCCACCGCACAGCGACCCCGCCGCACAGGCCCGGCTGCGCAACGGCCAGACAGTCGATTCCGAACTGTTACCGGTTCGAGAATCTTCTGCGCACCGCCGCAAGAGAGCCCGCCGCCGCGGCAAGAGCACCGAGAGCGATGAGCGCGATGAACGCCGTGTGTTCCCCCTGCACGGGCGGCTTCACATCGCTGCCAGCCTCCTCGTAGGTGTGGGGCGGATTCTCGGGAACGATGGATCCGTAGTCGGCAAACCCTCTTTGGAAGTCCCCTTCGTTTCTCTGCGTGCTGTTCGCAAAAGCGCCGGTGGCGGACATACCCTCGTAAAGTTTTTCATCGCCTTCCCAAATTTCAAAAGACAGAGTATAGGCGTGATCCCGCATGAGCACGATCCTATAGTCACAGACCGCCAAACGAAGCAGTTTGTTGCCAACGTCCGCCTCTGTATTTCTGTTTTCAAAGGCGTCGAAGAAATATTCGGTAATGGTATACTTTTTCCCGTCTGTCTCGTCGCGAATCACAACCTTTTTCAGATCGTAAGATCCATCGTTAAGTTTTTTTACGATTTCCTCGTCCACGCCTCCCACGATCATCAGGGTTTTGGCGTTGTCGTTTTTAGGATAGTTCTCTATTTTTCCATAGGCTGCCGTAAGCGTCAGACGGGGTGTGCCCACCACGGTGAACTCCGCGTTGCTGAATCCTCCGTTCTCTTGCCAGTTATACTGTTTCGCACTCGAAATCTGTTTGAAGGAATTCACTGACTGATCGGTAAGGGTCACCGATTCTATATTGTTGCTGGAATACACAACGCCCTGTCCAAATTCTGTGATCGGACAGCCGAAAGTGATCTTTTTTAGGTTTGCGTCATAGGAAAAAGCGTCCCCCTCTATGGAGGTACAGTCCTTGCCTGTTTCCACTTCCGCAAGATTCTCACAACGCGTAAAGGATTGGGCGGCGATTCTTGTCACACCGTTTGCCACAATCACCTTCGTGATTTCTGATCTGTTCTGCGCCCAAGGGAAGGTATCCTCCGGAGTGTACGAGCCGCCGATCTCTTTTGTCAGAGTTAAAACACCGTCTTTTAAACTCCAACCTTCTCCGTCCACATCCGCATCACAGGACGGGGCAAGTATGGGGCAAAGCGCCGTGACACACATTGCCACAAGCATCATGGATAGAATTTTTTTCACAATTTTTCTCCTCAAACTTCAATAAAAATAAACTTCAATCGGTTTTCTGAAAAGCGCGCGGTTTCGGTCGGCCTTCGAACTTCGAATTTCTTTGACTTTTGATTTTTGACGCGTCTTTTCAAAAGTGTCTTCTTCCGGAGGTCTTTACTTCAACGGCCTTTTCTTCCGAAACCTTCCTCCGGTTTAAGAACAGTATACCTCAATATGCCGCCGCAAACCGAAAAAGCAGAAACTTTTTTAGGGAAATTTATTGAGAATTTTCAGTATTTGTAATTTTATGTGTATGCATTCCAGAAAATTTACCCCGCTGCAGACACATACGACAGGCTGCCGTCAGTTTTCCCGAAAACCCGAAACCCGAAAAAAGTAAAAAAATGCGAAAAAAATTTTTTCTCCCGTCCGCCCCTTTACAAAACCCGTCTTGAAATTTGAAACGTGCCGTGTTATAATCCGCAAAGGACAGGCAATACCCCAAGTATAAGATTTTCCCGAAGGAGCATATTTTTATGGAAGGCAAAAACATCACCGTGCCTCTGGGAGGCAACTCATTTATCAAAAACAAACCCCAAAGCGACAGAGACAACATCACACCCGAAGGCTGGGAACACTGGAACAATCCGTCCCTCATTTACCACATTTATTTCAAACCGGCAGTGGACGCGACCCTGCGCCTGACGCTGCTCTGCAAAAAAACCAAGGCAGACGCCACCATCGCGGCAGGTTTACACGAGCCTGAACACGAAATCCCCGTGAAAAAAGGAACGGAGGAGATTTTTCTGGGAACCTATGACGTCAAAGCGGGATATGTGGACGTCGCCGTGAAAGGCGTCAACGCCGAAGGAAGCGTTTTCGCCTTCCCGACTTCCCTGAAAGTAGAAGGCGTTTCCGACGAAGAAATGGCCGCCTACGCCAGAGAGAGCGACAAAAAAGATTTCTATTGGATCCGCCGCGGACCCTCTGTGCATTGCGGGTACGACATGTCGGCCGCGGGAGACGATGTGGAATGGTTCTACAACGAAGTCACGATCATGCCCGGCGACGATCCCCACGGAACCTACGGAATGGCCATCGGATTTCACGGGGGATACTACGGCATGCAGGTCTGCGACAACGGGGTGAAAAAACTGTTGTTTTCCGTCTGGTCCCCCTATGCCACCGACGACCCCTCAGAAATTCCGGAAGACAAAATGGTGAAAGTTTTGAAAAAACATCCTAAAGTACATACAGGAGAATTCGGAAACGAAGGTTCGGGAGGACAGTCCTATATGAACTACAACTGGATTTCGGGCGAAACCTACCGCTTTCTCTGCCGCATCCGACCGGTAGAAGACAACAAGACAGAATTTACGTCCTATTTCTTCTTCCCCGAAACCGGAAAATGGGAACTGTTCTGCTCCTTCCTGCGGCCAGAAACACAGACGTGGTTCAAAGGCGCTCATTCCTTCCTTGAAAGTTTCATCGACGTCAACGGTCACCGCTTCCGCAGGGTGCATTTTTCCAATCAGTGGGCAGTAACCAAGGCCGGAAAATGGGTTCCCATCGACCGTATGCGCCTGACGGGAGACACGACCGCCAGAAAAGCGCAGCGTCAGGACTACGGCGGAGGGGTTACGGACAACCACTTCTACCTCAACAACTGCGGATTCTTCTCCCAAAACGACACGCTGGACACGGTTTTCCATGTGGATAAAACAAAAATGGTGAAGCCCGAGATTGATCTTGACAAACTGGAAAAGGCAAGATAAAAAGCGAGCCCTTCAGGCGCCGCCGCCGGGTTCACGATCGACTCCCCGACGGCGCATCCGCCTGCACCCGCACCGCCGGAACCGTGCGGCGGCGCCTTAACGGAACAAGCGCAAAGAAAAAAAGTGTGCCAATCAAAAAACGGGCAAACCTTTTCAGAGTGAAGACAAAGTCTTTGCGGGGCTTTGCCCCGCGCCCCATTTAAGGGACTTTTTAGCTCGAATTGTCAAGTGAAGTGCAACGATTTTTTGAGTCCCCTAAAAACCTTCAAAAACTTTTGAAAAAAGAGGTCGATACTTTTTTCACCTTTTGAAAAGTGGGTTTGTCTGCGGCTGACCTTTTTTCTCAAATTTTTATCAAATATCGCAACATCAGGGCAGGCGAAAAACCAAAACAGAACGGAGGAACAACATGGACTACCGGATCAATCTCCTTGAATTTGACGGAGATCTACAGGCAAAACTTGACGCGGCAGCGCAGTGGCTGCGCGCGCATCCGGGGGCGACCCTCTTCATTCCTGCCGGCACATACACCGTGACTACCCCCCGGGCAAGGCAAGTGATGGCGGACGTTTTAAGCGGCGCTTACGGCGTCAATCCCCAAAACAGGATGTTTAAAGCCGATTTCGAATATAGTGTTGGACTTGATCTGCGGGACTGTCGGGACGTCACCGTATCGGCGTATGGCGCGGTGTTTCTCATAGACGGCTTTATGGAACCGGTAAGCATCGTGAACTGCGTCAACACCCACGTGATGGGACTGACTGTTGATCATCTGCGCAGGCCCTTCCTTCGGGGAATCCTCACAGACACGGACAGCGAGGGGCGTACAGCGATCACCTTTGACCCCGATACCCCGCCCTTGCCCGGAATGTCCGCACCAAGGGCGTACCTCTACAACCGCAAAACACACAGGCTCTGTGAAAGATTCATCGACTGGTATCGGTGTCAACCAAAACTTTCAGGCGACGGACACTGGACCGCACGTCTCGGATGCAGCCAAGAAGACACGGGAAATGAACTGTATATCGTCAATGCGCTTCATTTCCGCCCAGCATTTCTCATAAGTCACTCTTTCGGCACACGCCTGACCGACGTCACCGTTCACTCACAGCCCGGAATGGGTCTTGTGGGATTCAAAAGTAAGGATATTTTCATCACAAGGCTTCGTGTGGTTCCCGCCGTCGGGTACAATATGTCTACCAACACCGACGCGACGCACTTTGCCTGCTGCTCCGGCACCGTGTCCGTGGAAAACAGCGAGTTTTACGGACATGGCGACGACGCGCTGAATATCCACAATTACTACTATGCAATCTTAGAAAAAAGCGGAACGCAATGCACCGTGCGCGTGCCCGCCGACACGGAAACCCACTCTCTGGAACCGGACTATCCCGAAACGGGATTCCGGCTGCAGTTGGTGGACGGAAGAACCCTTGCGCCGGTAGATGAATTTATAGTTCGGTCCTCTTCCCAAAGTCAGATCTGCCGGATCGAACTGGACCATCCCCTGCCGGAAGGAAACGGATACCTTCTTTCAAACCTTACCGAAACACCGAAACTGATCTTTCGGGGAAACCGCGTATCAACGCACCTGGCAAGGGGAGTCCTCTGCAAAACCCGCCACGCAGTCATTGAAAACAACTTTTTCAGAAACTGCACCGGCACCGCGGTACATATCGCGGCAGAGGAGGGCTGGCGGGAAGGAATTCCCAGCGAGGACGTGCGCGTCGCGGAAAACACCTTTGAAAACTGCGGATTCTCTTTCCACGGCCGCACAAACGGCGCCTCTGCCGTAAGCGTCAACATTTCCTCACCCGATCCCACATCTGTGGGACTGCACAAGGACATCGTCATAGAAAACAACACCGTACGATGCCCGGAAAGTGCGAAATACGCCTTCAATATCGCCAACGCTGAAAATGTCACCGTCCGGGGAAACGTATGCTCCGGGGGCCAACTTACCGCTGAGTTTTCCCACTGTCGCGGGGTATTCTCGGATATTCCCAAAGAAAAAACGGTCATTCACGACTGCGAATGACCGCTCCGAGTGAAGACAATGTCTCTATGGGGCTTCGCCCCGCACTCTATTTAGGGGGCTTTTTAAGGAAAAGTCCCCTAAAAACTTTTCAGGCGCCTTTCAAAAAAGTTTCTGAAAGGAGTTTACGCCGAAATCCAACGCTTCCTAAAAAAATTCTTTGAAAAAGCCTTTCCCTGTTCGCCGCAGCCGACGTCTTCATTGCACCGGACGCACCAGACATTGCTGCATCAGACGACCGGGCTTTAGACACTGTGAGATTCTTTCCGTCGCTCTGCACCATCACTGTCCCAGAAAGATCGGTGCGCAGAATCTCAATTCCCCTGTCCTCAAGCGCGTCCAGAGTGCTCCTATGGGGATGACCGTATTCATTGTTTTCACCGCAGGAGATCACCGCGCACCGGGGCGACACCGCCGAAAGAAACTCTTCGCAGGTGGAAGTAGAGGAGCCGTGATGACCAACCTTCAGCACATCCGCTTTCAGGAAGGAGGAGCCGCCGTTTTCAAGAATGGACAGTTCCTCACGCTCTTCCGCATCCCCCGTAAAAAGAAAGGAAGTTTCCCCATAATCCAGCCTGAAAACCACACTGCAATTGTTCAAATCCTCGTCGGTATCATAAGGGCCGAGCACCGTGAAAGTGCAGCCCTCAAAAAATCCATATGTATCTCCGGGACGGGCGATGAGATCCTTGCAGCCCTCTTTCTCGATCGCATCCAACACATCCCGCCAACTTTTGCTCGTCGATCCCACATCGGGGGACAGGACAGTTTTCACCGCAAACTGCTCAAGAACAGCGTCCGCTCCGCCAATATGATCCTCGTGCGGGTGCGTTAGCACCAGATATTCCAGTTCTTTGACGCCAAATTCTTTTAAAGTTCTGAGCAGCGCGGGCGCGCCGTCGTTCTTTGCCGCGTCTATGAGCATAAATTTTCCCTCCGGGCTTCTCAAAAGAATACTGTCCGCCTGCCCCACGTCAAGAAAAAAGACGCTCAGACAATCTTCTTTGTATTCCCCGCTTTCCAGAATTCCGGGACTATCTTTAAAAAAAGAAAGAATCTCCTCAAATGGATTCCCACCCCGCAAATATATCCCCAAAAGCGACGCCAACACACATACAAGGGCAAGGGCCACAGTCAGAATCACCTTCCCGCGTTCCTCCCCTTTCCCGGAACTCCTCTTTTTTGTCGCCATGCATTCTTCCTCTTTTCCTCGTAAAAACCATCTTTTTTGAGAATATCACATTTCTTTCCTTTTTTCAAGTCCTTTCTTTCGCATCCCGAAAAACACGTTGAAACATGAGACAGAAAGGCAGCGCTGCAAAACAAAGCCCCAGCCACGCAAGAGAAAACAACGGACAGATCTGCCCCATCACATTGAAAGACTGCCCCGAATAATCCCAAACGCCCATACCCAGCGTAACATTTAAAAGCAACCCCGCCATCAGTTCCACCGCTGTCACCGCCACCGCCGACAGCAAAGGCCGTACAAGAACGGGAAGCGCCCGGTCACAGGAGATTTTGTAAATAAAACACAGACAAAGACCGCCCACCGGCACCATCGAAAAATGGCTGTGCCCCCGAAATGCCGTCTCAATGAGCGGATAAAGCGCCGCGCCGATCACGAACACCGCGATATACTCCCCGACGGTGCTCTTTCTTCCCTCCTTATCCGTCTCACGCTTCGGTTTCACGGATTCTTCTTTTCCTGTTCTCATAGTTCCTCGCTTTCACTTGCCGGTGTTCGAACTTTTTCCCTTGGCCCCTGCGCCACGGAATTCCGGTTCTTTTCCTGAAATCCGGCCGGATGTAAATATTCTGTAAGAATTTTTGTCCGATTTCAGAACTTTATGCAGTCTGAGAGTAAAATTCGTTCTTTTCAGAAGACGTCCCGCATAAGATGTAAGACCGAAAGGAACGGAGGTAGAAGCAGATGATGCAAAAATATATGCCCGAAGGGGTATTGTGGAATTCATACGAAAACAAGGAGTATATCAGCAGCCTGAAAGGACTGGAGAAGGCGTGGCAGCAGCAAAAAATTCTTGAGGGCATCGCGCTGTCCTGCAACAGCAAAATGGATCTGACCGTTTCTCTCGGCGGCGAAGTTTGGGGAATTATCCCAAGAAGCGAGGCATTCCTTCCCCTGCCCGACAGGCAGGAAAAGGATATCGCCGTGATCTCACGGGTGGGCAAACCCGTGTGCTTCAGAATCACGGGTTTTACGAAGGACGCCACTGGAAAAACGGTAGCCATGCTTTCCCGCAAAGCCGCACAGGAAGAGTGCTTTCAGAATTTCCTGCGTCGCCTTTGTCCGGGAGACATCCTGCCCGCCAGAGTGACGCACGAGGAACCTTTCGGTGCTTTTGTGGATATCGGATGCGGCATCGTTTCCCTGCTGAGCATCGACTGCATCTCGGTGTCCCGCATTTCCCATCCCAGCGACCGTTTTTCCAACGGAGACTACATAAAAGTGATCGTCAAAGGCGTAGACAAAACTACCGGACGCATTTGTGTTTCCCACAAAGAACTGCTGGGCAGTTGGGCGGAAAACGCGGCGCTTTATGAGCCGGGACAGACCGTGACCGGCGTCATCCGGAGCATCGAAGACTACGGAATCTTCGTAGAACTCACCGCCAATCTCGCCGGACTGGCCGAATATAAAGAAGGAGTCAGCGTGGGACAGAAGGCGGCAGTATTTATCAAAAGCATCAATCCCGAACGCATGAAAATCAAACTGGTGCTCATCGACTTCTACAACGACTTCGCCCCTCCCGCTCCTCCCCGATATTTTCTTCCGGAAGAGCAGAAACACCTTGACCGCTGGCGTTATTCGCCCGTTCAGTGCCGCAAAATCATCGAAAGCGATTTCTCCCTTCCCTTTGCGACCTAAGAAAAATTTCCTCTCAAATGCTCCGAAGGCCCGCCTTTCCGTAGGAGACGGTTCGGAAAACTCTTTTCACATCAAAAGGAACCGCACGACTTTCAGCCGCACGGTTCCTTTTTCCGTTCAGATATCGAGCCATTTAAAGCCAAACCCCAGAGAAGTTCCGGTGTTCAGAGCAAATGACACCTATAAATATTTCTCCGGTGCTCGTATTTCTTGCCATCACTGCCCCTGCGCCAAATCCAAAAGCGCTTTTAAAGTCTTCGGCATTGTTATAGCCATGGTAAACAGCAACCGAATTTTCCATTTTAGTATCAAAGACTACATAACCGTTGGTAGTCGCTCCATAATCTATCGTGCAATCCGGTTCAGACGCTATGCGGCTTGAAGATATTGAATGAATTGCCTCAAGAGTAAATGAGAGAATCATAAAAGCACACACCAAAATCGCAGGGATTCAAGCAATAAAATACTTTTTTATGACAGTTCTTCTTTCAAACACCTTTTTTGTTATTTTTGTATGCTGCAACAAGACAATTATAAACAAAAAATTCCAATTTGTCAATACTATTTTAAAAAATCCTGTAAATTTTTTTATTTTTGTGAAAAATATGTACGGCGCCTTCGTGGACACTTCTTTCATAAAATAAACCTTGACTTGTTTCCCTGTTTGTGGTATTATGAAAAGAACGGAAAAAGGAGGTGGAGCAAATGCCCGGAAACGACGGTTTCACAGACGACGACTCCTTCTGGGACATTGACACTCTCATGCCGACGGACAAAAACTTCGGGAAATCTGCGAAAAGCGGAAAGTCTTCTAAGAAGAATCTCACCCGCCGCCCCCTTTCAGGTACGGAGCCGTCTTATAAGCGGACTCTTTCTCCCTCCGTGCCCCCACCCGAAGGAACCGGACGACAGGAGCAGGAAAAGGCAGAGGGGCCTTCTGTTCTCCCAACGTCCGAACAGCGCCCGGAAAAAATCTATGACTGTACCTCGGGATTTGTGCGCCATGTGGAGATCTATCCATGGCCAAACGCCTACTCTTTCTTCTCGAATTTCAGAAAAAACGCCCTCGCGCTTTTCTCCATGGAGGGCGAGAGTACACCGCCCGTTCCCTATTTCTCTTTCATGCCTCAGTATCATCAACTCACCGCGCAGCAGCTGCGCTTCTACCTCTTTTGGCGAACATCCTTCAAAAAGGAGATTTTCTTGCGGGCGGATTTCAGTTATCTGCTCCTTTTTTCCTATGAGATCATCAATCTCCCGGATGTTTTGCCCCCCGAAAAGGGCGTGGAGTTTCTTCTCAAACTCTGGATCAACTATCGAAAGGTCTACCCAAAACTGGACAAATATCTCTCCGAGTGGATCCCTGACTATTGTCTCATCCATCAGGTTCGCCCCGAAAAACACCTTTTCAAGCAGGTGCTCGCGGCAGGCAGACAGGTTTCTTCCTTCAGGGAATTTTATCTGAACGCCGAGGAACATCTTCACCCAAATCTTCTTCTATCCTCCTATTCCTACAGGGACAGCAAATATATGACCAAGGAAAACGCGTCGCTTTTCGAAACCCATATCCCCGCCGCTATGAACCGATTCTTTCAGGCCATGCAATTGGAAAACGACCCGCGCTTTGAGGAAAAGGAAGCAGAACTTCAAAAAATCAGTAGAACTTCCTATGACGGAGCGGTGTGCGTTTACGGAGAAAAAAAACGGTTGGACATTTTTTATACGCCCGCGCGCACGGTGGGTACCCTTTCTGTTGTCACCGACGCCGTGAAACTCTGCGAAAACTTTGTTCGTGCGCACTGCGGCATTCGTCCCCGCCTTTCCGCACCTTCCCTGACCGCGCCCATGCGAAAGGTCATCGAGGAATATTTCAAAGAAAATCTTCCCGCAGCCCACACGATAAGATCCGTCGAATACGAGGATTACGCTCAGAAATATGAACCGGAGAGCAAGGGGTTCTCCTTCGGTGAAGCGAGAAAAATCGAGGAACAGTCTTTGAAAGTGGTCGACAGGCTTTCTCCGGTTTTCACGGATCGCACGGATTTTGAGAATTCTGCGGATTTCACAAACGACCGAAACCGTCTGATACACGGGCAACCCGACGGGAGACTCGCAAAAGACGTTCGAAAACCCGAAACCGGTTTTCCCCTGCCGGAAGAGCACCGGTTATCGGGAGTCAAACAAGAATCTTCCGAGGCCGAAGACGCAGTCAAAAACAAAAAAGCGGGGGAAAACAGAGAAGCGCTGGCGGCGCTTGTATCGGGCAGGGGGCCTACATGAAGATGGCGGAGAAATTTTCTCTATCCCCGCACAGTCTTGCCGGACAAATCAACGAAGAAGCGCTGGAACGTATCGGAGATATCGTTCTTGAAGAGCGGGAGGGAGTTTTTTCAACCTTGCCCGACTATGAGGAGGAGATCAGGTCATGGATAAGCAACTGAAAATCCCGAAAAGGATTCTTTCCGGGCTGTTGTCTTCGCTGTCCGCAGGCGTTGTACCCAGGGTCGGCGCGCCATATATCGCCATGGGCAGAACCGAAGAGATCTCCGCTCTCGCGGACGATCTGGATGAAATCGCCGAAGGCGGCAGCAAAACCCGCTTCATCATCGGAAAATACGGCAGCGGAAAATCCTTCCTCATCCAACTTCTGCGCGGTTACGCTCTTGAAAAGGGGTTTGTATGCGCCGACTGCGACCTCTCCCCCGAAAGGAGAATCTGCGGCAAATCCGGCACGGGAATGGCTACCTACAGGGAACTGATCAAAAACCTTTCCACCAGAACCAATCCCGACGGAAACGGCATGCAAAGTCTCATTTCCCGATGGCTTGACAATCTCTCGTCGGAAATCGCCGCCGCGGGATCCGCTCCCGGATCGCCGGCTTTTGAAAAAGAACTGTCGGCAAAGGTCTACGGAGTCGCCTCTCTGATGGAAGGTCAGGTGGGTGGATTTGATTTTGCGAACGTACTGATGCAGTACCACCGTGCCTTCACCGAGGACGACGACAGAAAGAAAAGCGCCTGTCTGCGCTGGCTGAGAGGAGAATACACCACCAAAACAGAGGCGCGCGCCGCCTTGGGCGTAGGCATGATCATCGACGACGAAAACTGGTTTGATTTTATCAAACTCTACGCGGTTTTCGTCCGGCAAATTGGTTACACAGGGCTGCTGGTGTTCATCGACGAGTGCGTCAATCTGTATAAAATCGTGAACAGAGTTTCCAGAGAGAGCAACTACGAGAAACTTCTTTCCATGTACAACGATTCCCTTCAAGGACGCTCCCCGTATCTGGGGCTATACTTCGGAGGAACGCCCGCCTTTCTGGAGGATCCTAGGAGAGGCCTGTACAGTTATGAAGCGCTGAAAAGCCGTCTGTCCGACGGACGCATCGCCTCTATGGGCGGGTACAGAAACCTGATGGGGCCGGTTTTCAGACTGAAAAGAATGTCGGACAATGAACTGCTGGCGCTCTGTCACAGAATCACCGAACTCCATGGACTCTACCACGGCAGTCCCTGCCGCATCACCGAGGAGCAGATCCTGCATTTTCTCACCCTATGTCTCGATCGGGCGGGATCGGACAGTATGATCACTCCCCGGGAGATCACGCGGGAATATATCACAGTGCTCGATGTAATGCTTCAACATCCCGATAAGAGTTATGAGGAAATCGTGGGAAGCGCTCCCCCGGATCTGCGCAACAGGGATCAGACGCTTGCCGTGAACGGCACTCCCTCAGACGTTGACCCAACTCTTGCCGCCGGCATTGACGTCAAAGACTTTGACGATATTTGATTTGAGACAGCGGCGTCGCCGTCCAAACGCGCGGATGGCCTGACGTCGCATGAACGGGTATAGAAAACAAACGGACCACGAACGGATATACGGACGGCTAAACGGTTGAACCGCAAACTTCGCCCCGAAGGTTTCGGGGCCAAGGGCACATCCAAGCAAAGAGAATTCCTCCCTTTGAAAATTTAAAATTTGAGGTCTGAAAGTTTATAGAAACAAAAAACCGCCCGTGGCGGAATACGTCGCGGAAAACGGAATCTCCGGGGTCCTGTTCACATGATAAAAGGAATGCTGAGACACAGAAATGCCAAACCTGGCTGTCGCCAAAGGGAACCCGCATTCCGCAGGAACACGGAAATGAAAAGACGTTCGCGAAGAGAAAGGAAAAAACACGTTATGAAATGGACGGGCGTAAACCAACTCCGAGAGAGTTATCTTACTTTTTTTGAATCCAAAGGACATCTCCGGCACAAGAGTTTCCCTCTTGTGCCCGTCAACGACAAATCCCTGCTGCTCATCAACGCGGGCATGGCGCCCCTGAAAAAATATTTCACGGGGGAACTGGAACCTCCCAGGCGCAGAATGACCACCTGTCAGAAATGCATTCGCACACCCGACATCGACCGGGTGGGGCTCACCGCGCGCCACGGTACCTTCTTTGAAATGCTGGGAAATTTCTCTTTCGGCGACTATTTCAAGAAGGAAGCGCTCTCCTGGGCATGGGAGTACATCACCGAGGTTCTGGAAATGCCCGTGGATAAACTGTGGGCAACCGTTTACAAGGATGACGACGAGGCATACGACATCTGGACAAAGGACATCGGACTGCCTGCCGAACGGGTGGTCCATCTGGGAAAGGAAGACAACTTCTGGGAGCACGGTTCCGGTCCTTGCGGTCCCTGCTCTGAAATTTATTTTGACAGAGGACCCGCTTTCGGCTGCGGAAGTCCCGATTGCAAACCGGGCTGCGACTGCGACAGATACATGGAATTCTGGAACAATGTCTTCACGCAGTTTGAAAACGACGGAAAGGGCAACTACACCCGTCTCGCCCATCCCAACATCGACACCGGTATGGGCCTGGAACGGTTGGCATGCATCATGCAGGGGGTAAACAGTCTTTTTGAGGTGGATACCGTCAGAAACATCATGCTCTGCGTATGTGACCGCGCGGGCGTCGTGTACGGTGAAAATGAAAAAAACGACGTCTCTTTAAGGGTAATCACCGACCATATCCGTTCCACGGTGTTCATGATCTGTGACGGAGTGGTGCCCTCCAACGAGGGAAGAGGATATGTTCTGCGCCGACTGATGAGACGGGCGGCACGCCATGGGAGAATGCTGGGCATCCGGGGCACCTTCCTTGCGGATATCGCGGCGGTCGTGGCCAAAGAAAACTTCAGCGAATATCCGGAACTTACCGAAAAACTGGCATATATTCAGAGAATCATCGGCATTGAGGAAGAGCGTTTCGCCGCCACCGTCGATTCCGGCCTTTCGATTCTCTCCGCCATAACCGTGAAATCAAAAAAGGAAAACAAAACCCGCATCGACGGGGAGGACGTCTTCAAACTCTACGACACCTACGGTTTTCCCTCCGATCTGACCAGGGAAATTGCAGCGGAATCCGGGCTGGGAATTGATGAAGAAACTTTTAAAGCCCTGATGGAAAACCAAAGAACCCGCGCAAGAGAAGCAAGAGCCAACATCTCCGGATGGTCCGAAGCATCCAAAGATCTGTTTGAGCATTTCCCGAAAACAGAGTTTACAGGGTATTCGGAAGACGAAAGTTCTGCAACCGTTCTTGGAATCATCGCGGAGGATATAGTTCTTGACAGCGTTTCCGAGGGAGAATTCACGCTAATCACCGACAGAACGCCTTTCTACGGCGAGGGCGGCGGCCAGGTAGGCGATAGAGGCACCGTCAAAACAGGTCTTTGCAGCGCGGAAATCACAGACACCAAAAAGAAGGACGGCGTATTTTTCCACCTATGTCACATAACCGACGGAACATTAAACACGGGCGACAGTGTGACTCTCACCGTTGACGCCGAACGCAGGAACAGCATCCGCCGCAACCATTCGGCTTGTCACCTGTTGCAGGCGGCGCTGAGAAAAGTTCTCGGAAATCATGTAGAGCAGGCGGGTTCCTACGTGGATAGTGACCGGGTTCGGTTCGACTTCTCTCACTACGCCCCGCTTACTCCCGAAGAACTCATTCAGGTCGAGACGCTTGTCAACCGACACATCCTTGCGGGAGAGTGCGTGAACACAGTGGAAACCGATATCGAAACCGCGAAGAAACACGGCGCCATGGCACTGTTCGGCGAAAAATACGGAAAAGTGGTGCGCATGGTGAAAATGGGCGATTTTTCAACTGAACTTTGCGGCGGCACCCATGTGGAAAACACTGGGAAAATCGGACTCTTCAAAATCATCGCCGAGACATCTGTGGCGGCGGGAGTCAGAAGGATCGAAGGAACCACGGGTTACGGCGTGCTCAGACTCATGGCAGAAAAAGACAACCTGATTTTGGACACCGCGAAAGAATTGAAAATTCCCAATCCCCACGATATTGCCAAAAAGGCCGCGCAGCTGCAAAACGATATCAAAAGTGAAAAATCCAAAATCGAAGCCTTGGAAGCAAGAATTGCAAACGAAAAGATGAACGCCCTGCTTTCCCATACAACTGAATTTTGCTCGCTGCATCTGCTCATTGCCCAAACCGAAGGAATTGCGGCGGACGCCGCAAGAAATTTCTGCGACGATTTGAGGGCAAAAGATCCCCTTTGCGTGGTACTGCTGGCGGTTGTCAACAGTGAAAAACTGAATCTGATCTGCTCGGTGGGCAAGGAAGCGCAGGCAAAGGGAATGAACGCCGGGGCTCTCGTCAAAACCGCCGCAGTTATTTGCGGAGGAGGCGGCGGCGGAAGGCCGGACTCCGCCATTGCCGGAGGAAAGAACATCGAAAAACTTCCTGAAGCCTTTGAAGCGGTAAAAAAACAAATCAAAGACGCGGCAACATGACGATGCATTTTTCGCCGCATATCCGTGCAGCCGCAAGACAGGCGGCATAAGGCGCGGATCCGCCGTTTGAAAACAACGATCAAAACACGGCCAGGCATTCCATCCATGAAATGCAGAGGACGGCACAGAAAGCGAAATCGCTCTCTGTGCCGTCTTTGTTTTTCACTGTTCACAAGCCAAAAACGACAAGGTAACGCAGAAAAGAAGAAAAAGCCAAAAAGGTCAAAATGCTGCGAATCTCTTTGCCGTCCGCCATTTTCCCGCAAAGGATAAAGGCTCTCGCATAAATTCCAGAAGACCTGCCGCAACTATTAAGAAGACGGTTTCGAAACTTCGAGGTTTTTCAGCGGCAGACGTGCGTGCGGGATTGAAATCCGCCCACCAGGAAAAAACGTCAACTGCCCACGGCAGTTCCGCCTTTGGGAAACGTTCTTTGACGGTTCTCCGGTTTGAAATACTGGTAAAATCCGCAGCGAATCATGCCGTTATACAGTTTTCTCACCTTGTCCGCCTTTCTGCCATAGAGTTTTTCAAAATTCTCGCTTGCCGAGAGGATGTAAATCTGCCAATTGTCAAGCGTGGCGAAATGCGCGCCCATTTTTCTGTAGAGTTCGGCGCACTCCTCCGGAGTCATCAACCGTTCGCCGTAGGGCGGATTGCAGACCAACGTGCCGCGTCTGCCGCCGGTTTTGATTTGCAGAGCGTCCCTTTCAAAGGCCTTGATATATTTACCCATCCCCGCGCGGCGAATGTTTTCTCTTGTCAGTTTCACGCACTCTCTGTCGATATCCGAGGCGTAGCATTCAAAATTCAAATCTTTTTTGATTTTTCCCAGTGCCTCC